>NZ_LEKG01000249.1:0-7506 GCF_001029515.1 Micromonospora sp. RV43
CGCCCCGCCCGCCGACGCCGCGGCCGAGGCGTCCCCGGCGCGGGCCGTCGTGCCCGACCCGCGCGGCGCGGCCGAGCCGGGCGGCCGTACCCCCGTCAGCGCCGTGCCCGCCGCCGGCCCGACCACCTGGAGGAACCGATGACCGTCGCCCCCGACCGCCCGCTCGCCCGCGAGATCACCGACATCCTGGTCACGCACTGCGGCCTGGACCCGGACGCCGCCGCCGGCGCGCCCGCCGCGAGCCTGGAGGAACTGGGCATGGACTCGCTGGCGCTGCTCGAACTGTCGGCGGTGGTGGCCGACAGGTGGCGGGTGAAGATCCCCGAACAGGCCGGGCAGCTCAGCATCGCCGGCGTCGCCGACCTGGTGGCCCGCAAGGCGGACCCGCCCGGGCACACCGAGAACGCCGTGGAGATCGCCGCGCCGCTGCCGCTGGTCTGGGAGATCACCAACGACGTGGCCGGGTGGCCGGACCTGTTCACCGAGTACGCCACCGCGGAGATCCTGCACCGCGACGGCGACACCGTGCGCTTCCGGCTCACCATGCACCCGGACGAGAACGGCGTGTCGTGGAGCTGGGTCAGCGAACGCACCGCCGACCCGGCCACCCGCGAGGTGCACGCCCGGCGCGTCGAGACCGGCCCATTCGAGTACATGCGCATCCACTGGCGCTACGACGAGACGCCCGCCGGCACCCGGATGACCTGGACCCAGGACTTCGCGATGAAGCCCGACGCACCGGTCGACAACGCCGCCATGACCAACCGGATCAACACCAACAGCACGATCCAGCTCGCCGTGATCAAGGAGAAGATCGAGCGGGCGCACGCGGGAGGCGCGCGATGACCGACACCACCACCGCCCGGGTCTCCGTCCACGACGTACCGGCCGACCGCCGCCGCGGCGGGGAACTGCGGGTGCTGCTCGGCCCGAAGACGGTCGGCAGCACCTCCGGATTCATGGGCGTCGCCACGCTCGCGCCGGGGGAGCGGATCGCCGAGCACTACCACCCGTACAGCGAGGAGTTCCTCTACGTCGCCCGCGGCGCGATCACCGTCGACCTGGACGACACGCCGGTGCCGGTGGCCGCCGGGGAGGCGCTCTACGTGCCGAAGGACGTGCGGCACCGGCTGCGCAACACCGGCGACGAGCCCGCCGAGGTGGTGTTCCACCTCGGACCGCTCGCCCCGCGCCCGGAACTCGGCCACGTCGACACCGAGAGCGCGGCACCGCCGCCACGGGAGCCGTCGTGACCGGCCGGCGCACAGTGGTCACCGGCATCGGCGTCGTCGCACCCGGCGGCGCCACCCGGGACCGCTTCTGGAAGACGATCACCGAGGGGCGCACCGCGACGCGACGGATCAGCTTCTTCGACCCGTCGCCGTTCCGGTCGCAGATCGCCGCCGAGTGCGACTTCGACCCGGACGCCGCCGGGATCACGCTCGCCGAACGGCAGCGTGCCGACCGGTACGTGCAGTTCGCACTCGCCTGCTCCGCCGAGGCGCTCGCGGACAGCGGCCTCGCCCTCACCGACGCGCAGCGGGAACGCACCGGGGTGGTGCTCGGCACCGCCGTCGGCGGGACCATGGCCCTGGAGCAGGAGTACGTGCGGGTCAGCGACTCCGGCCGGCACTGGCTGGTCGACCACGCGCTCGGCGGCCCGTACCTCTACCAGGCGCTGGTGCCCAGCAGCCTGGCCGCCGACGTGGCCTGCCGGCACGGCCTGTACGGCCCGGCGCAGGTGATCTCCACCGGCTGCACCTCCGGCATCGACGCCATCGGGTACGCCCACCAGCTCGTCGCCGACGGCGAGGCCGACGTGGTGCTGGCCGGTGCCGCGGACTCGCCGATCTCCCCGGTCACCGTCGCCTCGTTCGACGCGATCGGCGCGACCAGCCCGGACAACGACGACCCGGAGCACGCCTCCCGGCCGTTCGACGCCGACCGGCACGGGTTCGTCCTCGCCGAGGGCGCGGCGGTGCTGGTGCTGGAGGAGGCCGAGCACGCCCGCCGCCGGGGCGCGCACGTCTACTGCGAGGTGGCCGGGTACGCCAGCCGCAGCAACGGCTTCCACATGACCGGGCTGCGCCCGGACGGCGCGGAGATGGCGGTGGCGATCAGCGACGCGCTGCGGCAGGCCCGGCTCGCCCCGACGGCCGTGTCGTACGTCAGCGCGCACGGCTCCGGCACCCGGCAGAACGACAGGCACGAGACTGCGGCGTTCAAACGGGCGCTGGGGGAGACGGCGTACCGGGTGCCGATCAGCTCGATCAAGTCGATGGTCGGCCACTCGCTCGGCGCCATCGGCTCGATCGAGATGGCCGCCTGCGCGCTCGCCATCGAGTACGGCGTGGTGCCGCCGACGGCGAACTGGACCACCCGCGACCCGGAGTGCGACCTGGACTACGTGCCGAACGAGGCCCGGGAGGTGCCGGTGGACGTGGCGTTGTCGGTGGGCAGCGGATTCGGCGGATTCCAGTCCGCGATGGTGTTCCGCCGGCTCGCGGTGGCACCGTGACCGCGCGGGCCGTGGTGACGGGCATCGGCGTGGTCGCGCCCAGCGGCGTCGGCGCCGAGGCGCACTGGAACACAGTGCTCGCGGGCACCCGGCGCACCGGGCCGATCACCCTGTTCGACCCGGAGCGCTACCCGACCCGGGTGGCCGGGGAGGTGGCCGGCTTCGACCCGGCCGGGTTCAGCGACACCCGGCAGCGGGTGCAGACCGACAGGTGGACCCACCTGGGCTTCGCCGCCACCGGGCTGGCGCTCGCCGACGCCGGGCTGCCCGAGGTGTCGCCCGACCCGTACCAGTGGGCGGTCACGCTCGCCAGCTCGTCGGGCGGCAACCTGTTCGGGCAGCGGGAGCTGCAACGGCTCTGGGGCGGGCCGAGCCGCACCGTCGGGGCGTACCAGTCGATCGCCTGGTTCTACGCCGCGAGCGTGGGACAGCTGTCGATCCGCCATCAGTTCAAGGGGCCCTCCGGGGTGACCGTGTCCGAGTCGGCCGGCGGGCTGGACAGCCTGGCGCACGCGGTGCGCACCATCCGCCGGGGCACCCCCGTGGTGATCGCCGGGGCGACCGAGTGCCCGCTGAGCCCGTACGCGCTGGCCTGCCAGCTCCGCTCCGGCCTGCTCAGCGACGTGTCCGACCCGGAGCGGGCGTACCGGCCGTTCGACGTCGCGGCGAGCGGGTACGTGCCGGCCGAGGGCGGCGCCGTCTTCGTGGTGGAGGAGCTGGGCCACGCGCTGGCCCGGGGCGCCCGCGTCTACGGGGAGATCACCGGCTGGGCCGCCACCCACGACGCCGCGCCCACCGACCCGGCCACCGGCCCCGACCCGGCCCACTACGCCCGCGCGATGCGGCTGGCACTGGAACGCGCCGGGGTACGCCCGCACGACGTGGACGTGATCTGGCCGGACGCGCTCGGGGTGCCCGCGTACGACCGGGCCGAGGCAACGGCGCTGCGTACGGTGTTCGGCGACCGGACCCCGCCGGTGACCACGCAGAAGCCGCTGACCGGCCGGGCGCACCAGGGCGGGTCCGCGCTGGACGCGGCCACCGCGCTGCTGGCGTTCCGGCGCGGGATGCTGCCCGCCTCGGCCGGCCCGGACGAGCCGGCACCCGGCTGCGAGCTGACGTTCCTGCGGCAGCCCCGCCCGCCCCGCAGCCGGATCGCGCTGGTCGGCGCGCGCGGCTTCGACGGGTTCAACAGCGCGCTGGTGCTGCGCGGCGCCGCGCCCCCACCGGCGGGCGAGCACTGACCGTCACGACGGCCGGGCCAGGTACGCGGTCTTCGCGTCGCCGGAGAACCCGCAGGCCAGGTAGAAGGCGTGGGTCGCGGGTGAGCGCGACCCGGTCATGAGCATCGCCTTGTAGCAGCCCGCGTCCCAGGCGGCCCGGAGCGTGCCGGCCATGATCTGCCTGCCCAGGCCGGTGCCGCGCCGCGACTCGTCGACCACCACATTCTCGATGACCGCGTACGGCGACGCCGACCGGCTCAGGTTGGGGATCACGTTGAGGTAGGTGGTGGCGACGACCGCGCCGTCCACGTCGAGCACGAACAGGTGCAGCCCCTCGGTGGCCAGGATCCGCGCGAAGGCCCGTTCGTCGGAGCCGTCGCTCAGGTGCGGGTCGTCCGGGTTCAGCTGCCGGTAGAGGCGGATGAGCTGCGGGAAGTCGTCGGGCCGGGCGGCACGGAACATGCCGTGAGCGTAGCCGCCCCCGCCGTCCGCGCGGGGTGCCGCGCGCACAGCATCCGGCGGCCGGCGGACTACCTTGCCGGCGTGGCCCCGATCCTGCCTGTCCGATCGAGCCTGAGCAATCCACCCAGCCGCTGTTTTGGATCTAGCCATTTGCATCTGGCGATGCAGAAGAGGGGCGTCGTAGGGTTCCGCCATACCCCGAACGACGTACCCGCTGGGCGGATCCGCCCAGTTCCTCAGTGGAACGGTGGCTGGTCGTGACTGCACATCCCGTGGCGGAAGATCCTGCCTCGACGACGGTGGACTGGGTGGACGACATCCTGTTCACCGGCCGCGACACCGACGTCTGCCTGCGCCTGCCCGAACCGGTCGACAAGGGCACGCTGCGCCGGCTCGTCGGCGAGGCTCAGGACCGGCTCGCCGGGGCCGGGCTGCGCGCCGGAGGCGCCGCCGCGCTGCGCCTGCCGCCCTCGCTGGCGTACGTGGCGCACCTGCTCGCCACCTGGCGTACCGGCGCCCAGGCGGTGCTGCTCGACCACCGGCTCACCGACCACGAGGTCGACCAGGCGCTGCGCCGGCTCGGCCCGCAGGTGGTGGTCGCCCCGGTCCGAACCGGCGGCGGCGCGCTGCGGATCTTCTTCGACGTCACCGCGGGGGTCAGCGCGTACTCCGACCGCCCGGCGGGCAGCCCGCACGCGGTGATCCAGCTCAGCTCCGGCTCCACCGGACCGTCCAAGGTGATCGGCCGCACCGCCGCCGACCTGGTCGCCGAGGTGCACCGCTACACCCGCATCGACGGCGTCGCGCTGCCCGGCGAGCGGATCATCCTGCTCCCCAGCATGGTGCACGTGCTCGGCCTGGTCGGCGGCCTGCTCTACGGGCTGCACGCCGGCGTCGAGCTGTGCCCGCCGGAACGGCTCAGCGGCGACGCGATCCTCGCCGCCGTCGCCGCCCAGGACACCCCGGCCACTGTGCTCGGCGTCCCGTTCCACATCGGGCTGCTCGCCTCCACCACACCGGCCGGGCCGCTGCCCCAGCTCAAGCGCATGACCACCGGCGGCGAGCTGGTGCCCGCGGCCGTGGCGGACGCGTTCACCGGCCGCTACGGCGTCCCGCTGGGCAACATGTACGGGATGACCGAGGTCGGCGTCATCGGCACCGACCTGTACGGGCGGCACCGGCCCGCCATCGCGCCCGCCCCGGGCATCGAGGTACGCGAGCGCGACGGCGAGCTGTGGGTGAGCTGCCCGGCCAACCCGTACGTCGGACTGGCCGACCCGACCCGGTGGGCCGACGGCTGGCTGCACACCCGCGACGCCGGCGTGGTCGACCCGGACACGGGTCTGGTCACCATCAAGGGCCGGCTGGACTCGCAGGTGTCGGTGGGCGGCCTGAAGGTCGACCTGACCGAGGTGGAGGCCACAGTCACCGGGCTGCCCGGCGTCGTCGCCGCGGTCGTGGTCTGGGACGACGGCATCACCGCGTACGTCCAGACCGACGGCTCGCTGACCGAGGACACGCTCGACAAGCTGATCGCCGAGCGGCTGGCCGGCTTCAAGCGTCCCCGCACGCTGCGTCTGCTCGACCAGATGCCCCGCACCACCACCGGAAAGCTGGTCCGGTCCGTCCCGGCGCTGCGGGACGCGGCGTCGTGACCGGCCCGCTGTACGAGCCGCACACCCGCCGGACGCCCACCGGACGTCCGGTCCACCCCGAATCCCGCCCCGGACCGGCCGGGCAACGCGCCACCCGCGCGCCCGACCCCGCCGGTTCACACGCACACGGTGTCCCGACCGGGCACCGTCAGCCGGTACACGGAGAAGAGGTCTGAACCCATGCGAGACGAGGTCCGCACCTTCGTCGTCGAACAGCTCGCCGACATGAACTACGACGTGGAGGAGCTCGACGACGACACCACGCTCGGCCCCTCCGGCGTCGACCTGGAGTCGCTGGCCCTGGCCGACCTGGCGGTCCGCGTCGAGGACCGCTACGCCGTGAAGTTCGCCGACGACGAGTCGGAGAAGCTGGCGCTGATGACGGTCGGGGAGTTCACCACGATGGTCGCCGACCGGGTGGCCGCGAACAGCGACAAGTCCTGATGTCCGGTCAGCCCGACCTGGGGCGAGCTGACCTGGTGAGCATGCTCGCCGAACTGACCGCGAAACCCGCCGACCAGGTGCCGGACCGGCTCGGCTCGATGGAGCTGGCCTGGCTTGTGCACATGGTCGAGCAGCGCTACGACCGCCGGCTGGACCTGAGCGACGACGAACTCGCCGGCATCCGCACCGTCGACGACGCGCTCGCGGTGTTCCGTGGCTCTCTCACCGCTCCCGCAGATGGCTGAGCGGGAGACCGTACGGATCACCGGCACCTACGCGCTCAGCGCCCTCGGCAGGGGCGCCGACGCGCTGCTGGCCGGAGTGCTCACCGGCACCCCGGCGTTCGCGCCGGTGCGCCGTTTCGACACCACCGGCCGCCGGGTGACGGTGGCGGCCACCCTGCCGGACGTTGGCACGCTCGCCGGTGAGCTGACCGACGCGATCGACACCGCCGCCCGGGCCGCCGGACTGGACCGGGCCGGGCGGGCGGAGTCGGCGCTGTTCCTGGCCACCCACGGCGGGCCGTACTCGCTGCCCGTACCGCAGGGGTGGGACGAGCCGACGGTGCCGGCGCTAGCCGGTCACCTGGCCGCACGGTGCGGCCTCGGCGGGCGTACCCGGATCTACACCACCGCGTGCGTGTCGGCGAGCAGCGCGGTCGCCGACGCGTCGGCGCTGATCCGCCGGGGCGACCTGGAGCGGGTCGTGGTCGCGGCCGGTTACCTGGTCGAACCGGACCAGTACGCGCTGTTCGACGCCGGCCGGGCGCTCGCCGCCGACGGCGCGGTACGCCCGTTCAGCGCCGGGCGCAAGGGCCTGCTGCTGGGCGACGGGGTGGCCGCCGTGGTGCTGGAGTCGGCGGGCGCCGCCGCCCGGCGGGGCGCCGAGACGCTGGCGAGCGTGGCCGGGTGGGGCCGGGCGGGGGACGCGTACCACGCGTGCCAGCCGCACCCGGACGGGCTCGGGCTGGCCCGGGCGGTCGAGGCGGCGCTGCGCCGGGGCGGGCTGCCCCCGGACGCGATCGGTTACGTCAACGCCAACGCCACCGGCGCCGTCTTCTGCTTCAACGACACCCTTGCGCTCGGCGCGCACGAGCTGTTCGCCCCGGACCCGGCGGCGCCGGTCGACCCGTCCACCCTTCGGGCCGACTTCGACGCCACCGTGTCCGCCGTGCTGGACGAGGCCACGCTGATCCGGCCGGAGA
>NZ_LEKG01000250.1:0-7401 GCF_001029515.1 Micromonospora sp. RV43
CGCCCACCCATCCCCAAGGAGCAGAAATGCCTGACGCCGGCCAGATCCTGCGGCGGGTTCCCGGACTCACCCTCCGCAAGCTCGACACCTGGACCACCAGCGGCCTCCTGCGGCCCACCGCCGGATCCCGGGGTACCGGCAACCGCCGCGAGTGGCCCTCGTCGGAGCTGCCCGTCATCGAGGCGATGGTGCGCCTCACCGCGATCGGCATCCCCCCGAAACTCGCCGAGCAGCTCGCCCGATCCGGCGGCGAGCCGGTCGAGATCGGCGGCGTCAGCGTCCACGTCGACCTCGCCGCCTCCGCGGACCACGCAGTCGCCTGAGCCATGCAGCCGCTCCCCCTGATGCCCGTCCCGGCAGCACCCCGTGAGGTGCGCTGCCGGGGCTGCGACCAGGTCCTCACCGACCCGAAGTCACGGGCACGTGGCTACGGACCTAAGTGCGCGAAGGACGCCGGGCTGCTGCCGGCCAAAACGGCGGCCCGCCCATCACGCGACCACCTCACGTTGTTCCACGTTCCCTCCCGAGGAGCACCGATGCTCGGACCTACCGACCACGCGCCAGACGGCCCGCCCTGCACGCTCGCCAAGGGCACGTGCTACTGCACCCGCCGCGCTGGCTGCCTCGCCATCAACGAGGACGACTTCCTCGAACCCGACTGGGCGGACGACAACTCCATCGGCATGGACGAGACCCGCGGCCGCCTCGCGGGCCTCGAATCCGCGCCGATCGCCACCAACCCCACCAACGCGGAATAGCACCGACGTGACTCGTCCTGAAGTGCGCGCCGCCTTCATCCGCTACCTGGTGCCGCTGCTGATCCGCAAGGGCCGCAACCGCTCCGCCCGCGCGGCCCTGCTCGCCGCCGCAATCAGAAAGAGGAACCGATGACACAGCCCTGGTACACGGTCACCGTCGTCAAGCACGAGAAGCACCCTCGCGAGTACGTCGACGGCGACACGACCAAGCCGGTCGAGGTGGTCTCCTGCACCGTCCTGCCGGCCCTCGCCGCGGGCGTCCTGCGACTGGCCGCCGACGAGATCGCTCCACCGAAGCAGGCCACGCCGCCGGCGCCGGTCATGCGGGGAAGGTCGGATCCGTGAACAGCTCCCCGGAGCCGGGCGACGTCGACCCGCTCCCAGGCGCAGTGCAGCCGTTCGAGCCGCCGGGGACGACGCAGCGCGACAGCCGCACGCCCACCGGGGAGGCCGTCCTGGCCTGGGTGAGCACCCACTCCACCGAGGTCGTACACCTCACTCCGTGGCAGACCGAGCTGATCGTGCGCATGTTCGAGATGAGCCGACACGCACGCGGGGCGGCGGAGACGATGCGCCAGCTCCACGACCAGCTCGCCCGGACGCAGAGCCGCCGCCGGTACGCCGAGTTCGTGGCGCTGGTCCGGCGGTTCGGTGTAGAGCAGGAGCCGCTGGACGGGCCACCCACCGACCCGATGCAGCGGGCGCTGTGGCTACGCCGAAACCGCAACACCGGCCCAACGCGGCGCCGCGCGCCGAGGACGATCCCACCCCGGGGCGCGCGGTGAAGCCGGACCATTCGCGGGCAGCGCCGCGCGATACACGCCGGTCCCGGGTAGGCCGATGGCTCCGGGACGCTGCCGCAGTTACTTTCGAGGTGATCATGCGGGTCGTGGACGACCTGATCCCCTGACCGCCAGCCCGTAAGCCAGCAGAAACGGAGACGGGCCCGGACTCCCATCCGGGCCCATCATTCCCCCTGCGACCTCCCGCCCCCAAGCGGTTGATCTCCCGCAACAGTAACCCGCGTCTCAGCGGAAACGGAGATCAGCCGAATGTCTGACGACTGTGTCCTGTGTCGCGTCTACCGCCCCGACGCGGAGCCGCGCCTTCCTCACCGCTGGCCCGTCGACGAGGGCTGCCGACACCGCTTCGACCGGCACGTCGCCGACATCGACGACCTCACGGCGGCGCTGCTGGACCTGAGCACCATGGAGCCCACCGCAGTTCGGGGCGGCGATCCGATCGCCGCGCTCGGCGGCGCCGGACCGATCCGGGCCCGGTCCGGGCAACCCGTCGTCTCCGGCAGCCGGGAACCCGCCCTGCCGATCGACGAGGACCTGGTCGACCTGCTCGCCCCGGCCCGGGCCGGCACCGTGCGGGACACGCTGGTGCCCAAGACCACCACCGAGCGGGTGCTCGTGCGCAGCCGCAAGGTCGTGGTCGACGCCGACGGCGCGCACATCCGCGAGGTCGAGTACACGGTGCTCACTGCCCGGCCCGTGCTCGACCCCGACGGCAACCCGCTCTTGGTCGCCGCCGGCGACCAGATCGGCTACCTGTCCGCCGCGACCGTCCTGGACGAGATCGTCCGCGACTGGCGCGACACCCTATGGCCCGACCACAGCCTCCCGCCGGTGACCGTCTACCAGCTCACCCGCTGGATGCGCGACCGCGCCGATGAGGCCTGCGACCGACACCCCGGCATCGCCGCGAACGCTCAGGAGATCCGCGAGCTGCGCACCGCGCTGCGCCGAGCGCTCGGCGAGACCGAACCCCTGCCCAAGCCGATCCTCGGCTCGCTGTGCAAGACCGACGGCTGCGACCAGGTCTCCCAGCTCATGCGTCACGACGGCAGCGAGTACATCGAGTGCGACGCCTGCGGCCGCCTCTACACCGAGGACGAGTACCGCGACTGGACCGCCCGCCTGGCACACGCCGTCCGGTCGAAGAACACCCACCCCGCCACCGCCTGAAGGAGAACCGTGCGCACCGCTCACCCCACCGTCAAGCTCATCGCGTACACCCAGTTCCAGCCACCGGACGACGTGCCCTGGTCGACCGACGCCGACGGTGGGCAGGCCCTGGCCGAGTTCGCCGGCCGGGCCTGCTACCAGAGCTGGAAGAAGCCGAACCCGGCCACCGCCACCAACGCCGGTTACCTGGCGCACATCCTGGAGGTCGGCCACCTGAGCGTGCTGGAGCACGGCTCGGTGAGCTTCTACTTCAGCGGCGTCTCCCGCTCGTTCACGCACGAGCTGATCCGGCACCGGCACTTCTCCTACTCGCAGCTCTCCCAGCGCTACGTGCCCGAGCGGGACGCCGCGATGGTCGAACCGTGGGTGATCGCCGACGACCCGGAGCTGCACAAGAAGTTTCAGCACGCCGCCAGCACGGCGACGCGGACGTACGAGGACATCCGGCTGAGGTTGGAGACGAAGTTCGCCCGTGAGGCGCACGGACTGCCGACCTGTCCTCGCTGCGGCCACGGCAACCGCGAATGGCGTTCGCGCATGCTGGGCGGACCTGCGGCGTGGTGTTCGATCTGCGTCGAGTGTTTCGACGTTGAGGTGCCGGTGACCACGGCCATCCGCAAGCAGGCCAGGCAGGCGGCCCGGGCGGTGCTGCCGAACGCGACCGAGACCCGGATCGTGGTGACCGGCAACTACCGGGCGTGGCGGCACTTCGTCACGATGCGCGCCACGGAGCACGCCGATGTGGAGATTCGTGTGCTGGCCGTGGAGTGCCTGCGGCAGCTCAAGGGTGTCGCGCCGAACGTCTTCGCCGACTTCGAGATCTCCACCCTGCCTGACGGCACCGAGGCCGCGGCCAGCCCGTACCGGGAGGTCTCGTGACCACCGTGATCCTCGGCGGCGAAGACGACGCCTTCGCGTGGTGCCACGAGCAGGGCATCAGCCCGTTGAGCGTCCGCGTCGCCCTCGGCCCCTCCGACGCGTGGAAGCTCCGCGGCAACGTGCAGGTA
Source organism: Micromonospora sp. RV43 (assembly GCF_001029515.1). Taxonomy (NCBI): domain Bacteria; kingdom Bacillati; phylum Actinomycetota; class Actinomycetes; order Micromonosporales; family Micromonosporaceae; genus Micromonospora; species Micromonospora sp. RV43. The sequence continues at coordinate 3,739 of NZ_LEKG01000250.1, forward strand.
GTGCAGCTCGACCGTCCGAACCCCTACATCGAGCAGCACCTCGCCAACCGCGCCGAGGGCAGGCCCCCGGGGCTGTTCATCGTCTTCGAGGGCGGTGAGGGCGCCGGGAAGAGCACCCAGGCCCGCCGGCTGGCCGGACGGCTCTACGGCTTGGGCCACGACATCACCCCGGCCCGGCAGCCCGGCGGCACTGAACTCGGCTGGCACATTCGGCGGCTGCTGCTGCTCGACGAGCGGCGGGACATCCCATCCGACCGGGCGGAGGCCCTGCTCTACGCCGCCGACCGGGCCCACCACGTGCGGACCGTCATCCGCCCCTCGATCGCCCGGGGCGCTGCGGTCATCTGCGACCGATACGTCGACTCCTTCACCGCCTACCAGGCGGCCGGCCGCGGCCTGCCCGAGGCAGACGTGCGGTGGCTCAACGACTTCGCCACTGACGGGCTGATCCCCGACCTGACGGTGCTGCTCGACCTCCCACCCGAGGAGGGACTGGCGCGGGTGCTGCGCCGGCGCGGAGCGAACCGCCTCGACAAGGAGGCGTTGGACTTCCACCAGCGGGTCCGTCAGCGGTTCCTCGACCTCGCGGCCGCCGACCCGGAGCGGTACCTGGTGGTGCCGGCCGACGCCCCCCAGGAGCAGGTGGCCACGACTGTCGCTGCCCGCGTCGATCAGCTGCGCGCCCGACGCGCGGAAACGGCGGGCGACCATGCTGTTGTCTGACCGCGACCTGAACCGGGCCATCAAGGATGGCCGGCTGGCCGTTGACCCGTTCGAGCCGGAACTAGTCCAGCCGTCCAGCATCGACGTGCGCCTGGACCAGCACCTGCTGGTGTGGCCGCCGGTCAATGCCGGGGGCTGGTACGAGGTGAGTCCGGCGATCGACCCGGCCATCGCGCCGTACATGCTGCCCGTCGACATGGAGGGCCGCCCCTACGTCATCGGGCCCGGGGAGATGCTGCTCGCCTCGACGCTGGAGCGCGTCACGGTCGGCAACGGCCTCGCGGCCCGAGTCGAGGGGAAGTCTTCCATCGGCCGGCTGGGCCTGGCCGTGCACGTCACCGCCGGGTTCGTCGACCCTGGCTTCTCGGGTCACATCACCCTCGAACTCGTCAACCACAACCCACGCCCGCTCGTCCTGCACCCCGGCATGCGGATCGGGCAGCTGTGCGTGTTCCGCATGACCAGCCCCGCCGAGCTGCCCTACGGCGCTACCGGCGTCGGCTCCCACTACCAGGGCCAGCGCGGTCCGACAGCCTCTCGGGCCTGGCAGAACTTTCGCACCTGGACGACGAGGAGGGAAGCGGCATGAGCCCGTGGGACATCCCGGTCGCGCGCGCCACCTCCCAGGTAATCGTGCTGGGCGAGCTACGCCATCAGATCAGCGAGGAGGTCGGCCCGTACGCCGCCGGCCGGACGGAGCTGTTCGAGCAGATCGACAGCATGAGGCTGACGCTGGCCATGAGCGTCCTCGCCGAGAAGCTGCCCGTCGAGCGGGTGCGCAAGCACCGCCGGGAGGTCATCCAGACTGCCCGGTTCGCGACTTGGTGGGACCACTGGAAGGCGACCTACCAGCAGCGCTGGTGGATGCGTTGGCGCCGGTGGTCGGTGCGGCAGCTCGTCGACGAGCACGAGGTGGAGGCCACGGCGGTGGTGGACCTTCAGCGGTACTGGACGTACCCGCGTGCCGCGCTGCCAGTGCCGGAGCTCGGTGAGGCGGTCCGGGTTGTGCTGTACGAGCCGGTGCGCGAGACGAACCCGCCGCCGGTCACGCGGTTTCTGCGCGAGTAGAGCACCGCTGGCGTCGAGGGCGTGAGGCGCGGGCCGCTGGAACCTCGACAGCGCAGCGGATCCCGCTAGGCTGAACGCCCCCGGACGAACCACGCGGAGGCACTCTATGGACTTCTCCGACCTGCTGGTGTCCGCGCTGCGCCTGCTCCTGCCAGCTGCCGTGCTGGCCGTCGTGCTGCTGGTGCTGGTGCTCGGGCCGGGCAAGCTCCGGCAGTGGTGGCGGAATCGCCGGTCGGGTGCGGGGGAGCGGTAGTCGTCCCCGACGCCGCGTCCCCCGCGTCCGGCTGCTCCACGGCTCACCGCTGCGCGTCGATCAACCCCTGCCGTGCCACGGCAACGGTGGCAGCGGGCAAGCGCACCCCTGACGCGGCACGCTCCACGAGGTCGAGGTACCCCAGGGCCTCGGCGAGGGTGTTGATCCACGCGACGGCGTCTTCGACTTCGGCGGCTGGCCTGCCGACGGCGTCCGCGACGTCCTGCACCGCGCAGGTCTGGTCGGGGCGCTCGATCAGGTACCGGACGATGCCGATGCCGGTGCTGTCGAGCTTGCGCAGGAGGGCGCGGGCATCGAAGTCGACATCACGGCCGCCGACCTCCCACACCCGGGTCGGATTGTTGGCCGGATTCTCGTCGAACATGCCACCCTCACCATCCCTTGGAGTCTCGGCAGCCGCGGTCTACATGTCGCAGTAGTCCGTGGCCCGCCCGATGTACGAGCCGGTCGCCTCGTAGTAGGCCGTCACCCACAGCATGTACCGGGCCCCACCGATCAGGGTGCCATGATCGCCGGTGGGGGTGCTCCAGGATCCGGACGATGAGGTCCACGGCCAGTTCTCGGTGGTCTTCCACCACTGACCGTCGATGAACAGATCCCGGAAGACGTCCACCTGCTTGTTGCCCTGGGCGCCCACCCCCCAACCCTTGTCCTTCACGTACATCGTGGGGATGTTGAAGCAGTTGATGTCCGCGTAGACGATGGCGGCCATCGGTTGCGGGCTCGACTGGGCCAGCTTCAGCCGGGCCAGGGCGCCCCGCTCGTCGGTGCGGAACAGGTCCGATGAGGGCTGTCCGCCCTTCGGGCTCTGCGCGTCGTTGGCGGCGGCTGACGTGGCGGTGACGGCCAGGATGGTCGTGATGGCGAGCAAGATGGCGGTCGTGCGCCGCCCCACCCGTAGCAACACTCGTCGCATCGGCTTCCTTCCTCTGTGTGACTAGGAAGTGCCGATGCTGCCAAAGCTCACCGACATATGGAACCTGTTCTATGTGAGGTTGAGTCCCTCGACCAGCACAAAGGCGCAGGCAGGCACGACGCGCACAAAATGCACTAGTGCGCACCTTCAGGCAGTCGGCCTTGAAACGACGAAAGAGGCCGCCGCCTCCGCCCGCCCGAAGGCAGGTGGAGGCGGCGGCCTCTTTCGTGATGGGTTGTCAGGACCGGTTGTTGACCGTGGTACGTACCCCGTCGTCGGAAGCGACCGCGTCGCACCGGAGAGGCACCGCGGTCGGCATCTGGGTCAGCATCGGGTCATCGAGCAGGATGGTCGCCGTGCCGTCGACCGACCACCCCTTGTCGGTCTCCCACACGTCGTGGATGTCGACCCCGGTGACGCTGACCAGCACCTTGTCGCTCATGCCGCCGACACGTTTCGCGCGCGCCTCGGCTTCCCGCTCGATGGCGGTGCGGCACTCCCGCTGGGCCTGCTCCCGGGTGAGGTCGTTACGGCCAACGAAGTAGAGGGTGCCGCCGATCGCGATGGCGATGAGCAGAACGGCGCCGAACGCGGCGGCCAGGATGATCGGCAGCTTGCTCTTCTTCGACGCCGGCGCGGGCGGGTTCGCCTCGGTGGCGGGCGGCGGGACCTCGGCGGGGGG
>NZ_LEKG01000251.1:0-7252 GCF_001029515.1 Micromonospora sp. RV43
CCCCCCCCCACCCGCCGCACCCCGCACCCGCTCCAGCGGCAGTGCTGGTGGTGGCCGGCAGGCGCGGCCCGCGCCGGTACCGCGACCGAACGGGACGCTGTACCACCCGCGCCGGCTCGGCAAGGGCTGGGACGTCGAGGAACTCCGGCGGCTGCGCACCCAGCAGGTGCCCGTGCTGCTGTACGGGCCGCCTGGCACCGGGAAGACCGCCATGGTCGAGGCGGCCTTCCCCGACCTGCTGACCGTCGCCGGCACCGGCGACACCGTCGTCGACGACTTCCTCGGCTCCTACAACCCGGTACCCGGCGGCGGCTACGAGTTCATCCACGGACCGCTCGTCACCGCGATGCGGGAGGGGCGGGTGCTGCTGGTCGACGACGCCACCCTCATCCCGCCCCGCGTCCTGGCCGTGCTGTACCCGGCCATGGACGGCCGCGGGGTCATCACCATCCCCGCCCACGGCAACGAGACCGTGGAAGCCGTCGACGGGTTCTACATCGTCGCCGGCCACAACCCGGGCGTGCACGGCGCGGTCCTCACCGAGGCCCTGGCCTCCCGGTTCACCGTCCACCTGCACGTCACCACCGACTGGGACCTCGCCCGCCAACTCGGCGTCCCCAAGCAGGTCGTGGCCGCAGCGATCGACCTCAACGCCGACCTCGCCGCCGGCAAGACCATGTGGGCGCCGCAGCTGCGCGAACTGCTCGGCTTCGTCAAGGTCCGCGACCACCTGGGCATAACCGCCGCCCTGGCCAACCTGGCCGGCATCGCCCCCGAGGACGCCCGCGACGACGTCACCGCCGCCCTGTCCCGACACACCGGCACGCCCATCACCGCGCTCGCCCTCGGCAAGCGCTAACCGCCATTCACCTCAGATTTCTGGAAGGAGCCAAGCCGTGTCACACCCCAGCACCCACCTCCAGCAGGGCGCACCGCCGACGCCGGCCGGCGCCAGCGACTGGCATGACTGGTCCGCGGCGTGGACCAAGCACGTCCCGCTGCTGACCGGCCGTACCGACCTCACTGTCCTCGTCGCCCCCGGCGCCGCCGGGAACGCGCCCGAGTGCTTCTACCCCGACCTCAACCGGATCGAGGTCGACGCCACCTACATCGCCGAGCGCCCCGACGTCACCGACCCGGCCAAGGCACGGCACAAGCGCCTCGTGCCCACCGGCTACGGGCTGCTCGTGCACGGCGCCGCGCACGCCGCGCACAGCCGCTGGGCCACCCCGCCCGGCACCCCGCCGATCCTCGCCGCTGTCGCCGACATGTTGGAGGAATCCCGGGCTGAGGGACGCCAACGCGCCCGCCGCCGGGGCGACCGCCGGTGGTTGCGCCACATCGTGAAGACCCTCCTCGACCCCGGCGACGCGGCCGTCGACGACGCGTGGCACGCCGGGCAACTCGCCGCCCTGCTCCTGGCCCGCGTCGACGCCCGCATCGTCACCAGCAAGGACGTCCGCCCCGTCCGGGCCGCCGTCACCGGCGTCCTCGGCCGCAAACGCCTGCGGCAACTGCGGGACATCTGGCGGGAGGCCCACACCTGCGACGACGCCGATGCCGACACCATGATCTGCCTGGCCCGGCGGTGGTGTCAGGTCCTCTGCATCGACGCCGACCAGCAATACGACCCGCCCGTGCCGGACGCCGGCCTGTTCCCTGGCAGGCTCGCCGCGGCCCTCGTCGACTACCTCGCCGTCGCCGCTGGTGTCACCCCGACCGAGTACGCGACGGCGCTGCTGGCCCACCGGCACAGCCCACCAGCGGAGTGGACCCGCACCGACCCGACCGAGCAGGAGCACCGCGCGGCCCGCGACCTGTCCCATCGGCTGCGGCAGGCCCGCACCCGCCACCCCGAACCCGGCCGGCGCCCCTCGGCGATCCCACCCGGTCGGCTCCGGACTCGGCAGGCCATCACCGCCGAAGCGCAAACCGCCGCCGGGCAACTCCCAACCGCCGCCCCGTGGCAGCAGCGCGCACAACTGCCGCCCGAGAAACCCCGCCTGCACCTGGCGATCCTGGTCGACCTGTCCGGGTCGATGAGCCGCTACACCGAGGCGATGTCCTCCGCAGCGTGGATCTTCGCCAACGCGGCACGCCGCGCCGAGGCGACAACCACCACCATCGGGTTCGGCGACCGCACCACCGTCCTGGTGCCCCCACGCACCTACCCCAGGCAGGTGATGCACATGCGCACCGGCCTCGCCACCGCCACCTTCCCGGAAGCGGTCAAGGTCGCCGACCAACTCCTCGACCTGCGCCACGGCCGCACCCTGCGGATGCTCGCCGTCGTCTCCGACGGCTACCTCGACGACATCCCCGCCGGGCAACAACTCGTCACCACCCTGCACCGCGCCGGCTGCGCCGTGCTGTGGCTCCACCCCGCCGACCCGCCCACCGGCGGCGAGCCGACCGACCCGGACCAGGTCTGGGGGCACACCTTCACCCACGCCACCACCCTGACCGTCACCGACCCGACCGAGGCCATCGCGGCGATCGCCGACGCCGCCGTCACCGCACTCACTCAGGCCTGAACCCCGGCCGAGCAGGCCCCGATCCGGCAGCCAACCAGTCCCAATCCGCGCCGCGGCGCTGCGCGCCGGCTACGGCCCGCGCAGCGCCGCACGCCGGGATCCACGACATACCAGGGCCTGGAATGCGGGGCTGCCCCAGGCGGCCCCACCCGCATCCCGCGGAGGGCCGCTGCCGAACGGCCTCACTGCTGCCCCGCGACTTGACCACCCCCCGCCATCGAAGCGTGCATGCATCGCGTCCTGACCGACCCCGGGTCCGGACGCGGTACGACGCTGCCCAACAAGGAGTTCTCATGCGTTACGGCACCGACGACGAACACCCCTTCGACACCGACAACCGCGCCTGGCGGCGCCTGCGCGACGTCACCAGCGAACACTTCGACACGATCACCTGGACCCGGGACCCGGACGGACGGCCGGTCCTACTCACCCTGCGCGACATGCGCACCGGAGACACCGTCACCCTCGCCGTCCTCGACTCCCTGGAGATCCGCGACCCGCACGCGCTGCTCGCGGTCCACACCAGCGGCGAGCTCGGCGCCCACGGCCCCACCAGCGGCGCCGACGCAGCCCACTCCCACGCCGCCACGCTCAACAGCACCACGCTAGCCCTGACCAGGCCCGTACCGCTGCACGACCCCGCCGTCACGGATCTACCCGCCACCAGTTGGGTCGACCTACCACCCGACCTCGCCCACGTCCTGCGCCCGGCCCTCGACGACGCCCGCACCGCCGTTCTCGTTCTGCTCGACCGCACCGACGGCAGGCTCGCCGCCATCGGCCCGTTCCCCACCCACGCCGCCGCCGACACGTGGCAACCCGCCGACCGGCCCGGCCACACCGCCGACCGGCTCACCGTGCCCCTGCACCCGATCACCATCGAGCAGGCCCAGCCATGACCAACACCCGACCGCTGGCACACCCCGCCTCCTCACCCATCGTGGCCATCGACGTCGACGGCGTCCTCAACCCCGCCAACCCGGCCCACGCCGAGACACTCGGCTACCGGCCACACCGCTACGACGGGCCCGCCCCCGACGGCCGGCACGTCACCGGCACCGTCTGGCTGAACCCCCACCACGGGCCATGGCTGCGGGAACTCGCCGAGCACGCCCAACCGGTGTGGTGCACCAGCTGGAACCACCTCGCCGCCACATGGATCGCGCCACGGCTCGGCCTACCGACCACCTGGACGCACGTCCCCGTGCACGCCGGCGGAATCCGCTTCGGCCACCAGAACAAACTCACCGACCTGTATGCCTGGGCCGCGCGACGGCCACTCGCCGTCCTCGACGACGAGTTCGGCGGCAAGGACCCCACCACCGCCGACCAGCGCACCGCCAGCGGCGCACCCACCCTGCTGCACCCGGTCGACCCGTACCACGGGCTGCGCCGTGCCGACGTCGCCACAGTGCTGACCTGGCTGGGTCAGCTCTGACCAGGCCATACCGGCACCGAGGAACTCCGTTCACCCGGATCCGCAGGGCCCGCATCCACGCATGCGGGCCCCGCGCCGCAACGAGATGGAGCTGACTATGGACAGCATGTTCAAACCCGCCGACGAACCGGACGCCGACCGGTCACCCCGACTCAACGTCGGCGACCCGGAACTACGCAAGACCCGACGACTCGCCCGCGAGTGCGACACCTGCATCTTCAAGCCCGGCAACCCGATGCACCTCGACCCCGGCCGGCTCAAGCAGATGGTGACCGAAGCGCGCGGCGACGCCGGCTACATCATCTGCCACTCGACGCTGCCCTACGCCGGCAGCCCGGTCCCGCCCGCGCTCTGCCGTGGCTTCGCCGACCGCTACCGCACCTGGCAACTCCAGGTCATGGAACGACTCTGGGGCTTCGTCGACATCGAGCCACCCGACCCGGACCCCGCCCGCACCCCCGGATGCCCAGGAGACACCCACCATGCGTGACATCAACGACTTCCTCCGACGCCAAGACCAAATCATCGACACCACCGGCTGGGCCGTCACCCACGTCCTGCCCACCGACGACGACCCCGACACCACCGCCCCGTTCGCCTATACCGTCGGACTCACCGCCTACGACTACCCCGAACTGATCACCGCCGGACTGCCACCCGAGGTCGCCCACAGCCTGCTCAACGACCTGGCCCGCCGGGTCTACGACAAGGCCGAACGGTTCACCCACGGCCAACGCATCAGCGACCTCATCGCCGACTACGACGCCATGATCATCGACGGGCCACCCACCGACGAACTGCTACCCGCGATGGCGATCAACCGCTACGGCCGCGACCAGATCCGCCTCCAGCAGATGGTGTGGCCCGACCAGGAGGGCCGGTTCCCCTGGGACGACGGATACAACTTCGACCGGCACGCACAGCCGCTGATCGCGCAGCTGTAACAGGGCAGGCCAACTGCGGTCCACCGGGATCCGGGCGCCTCTACCGGCGCTCGGATTCCGGCCACGACCGGATGCGCTGGCCCACGTCGGCTCGTGCTGTGCCGTCACCGATGTCAAGGCCGTCGCTGGGATCAACACACCGTTAGCCAGTCACTCAGCATTAGCGAATGCCCGGCTTTCCCGGCGGCTCGCCGGGCATGGAGTGAGAAGGCGGCTCTCTTTTTGTTGGTGGCAAAGTACGGCTGGGTGCCAGCTGATGCCTGTACCGTGCGCAAGCGCGGGCCATGTCGACGGCCGATCGATGACCGCGCTGCGGGGCCGAGGCACGGCACGCCGCGACAAGATCTACCGTTGCTTCTGACCACCGAGCTGGTAGAGAGCAAGGTCTACCTGACGCGCTGACCATTCGTAACCTTGGCCGGCTAACTCGGCGCGACATCGCTCCACCAGCGCCAGGTAGCGACCGTAACGACCCGGCCGGTTGTCGAGCATAAGGCCCAACTGCTGCAGGCCTGAATGCGCTCGACTGTCGTATACGGCGAGCCGCGTCGGTGCCGCTACAAAGCACACGACCGATGCCAGGGCATCTCCGTTGCTGAAGCCTGGCAGTGGTGTGAGAGCGGAGCGGGCGGCCACTGCTGCCTCCGCAACCGTTCGTGACTCGTCCTGTGCCGCGGTGACGGCCCGCTCGGTATGCTGCCGGATCTCCTGCTCAGGGCAGCTCATCAGACGCGCCATCCAAGGGGTGTCCGCGCGTAATCGCTTCCAGGCGCTCAGAGCCCCCAGGTCGAGCTTGCCCAGACTCCCGGCATCAGCCACCCGGGCGATGACCTGCTTGATGACCTCGTCGTATGCCGTACTCACCTCGATGGCGTACAGCTCGGCGGCCATGACTAGCCGTTGAACCCGCTCTCTCGGTTCCACCCCTGAAGCGTGGCACAGCCACTGGGCCGGTAGAAAGATCATTTTCGCGCGCTTGTCAGGGCCTCTGCGGCCGGCTCAGAGGGCGTTACGAGGCTCCAATCTCCTCGGTGACGCGGCTGGTTCCGTGTCCGTTCGCGGTTCGCGGCACGGGTGGCCAGTACCGGCGGACGGTGCGCTCGGACCGGCCGATTCTGGTGGCGATGTCGGCTGGGTGCAGGGACGGGTCCTGGCGGTACCAGTAGGCCACGGCCCCGGCGGTGTCGGGCGGCACCTCTGCGCTGCTTGTGCCGTCGTCCGGTTCGGGGTCATGTCCCTGGCCCTCGAGGGGGTCCGGTTCAATTTCTTGGGCAGCGTCCGGAGTATTGACTCTGTCCTGCTCGTCGGAGTTCTCGACCGGCGCGACTGAAGAGCCGGTGGGGCGGGACCTGCTGCTTCCGGACCGGTCCGTGTCGTGGTGAGAGAGGTCAGTGCCCCGCAACGGCGCCGTGTGCGGCGACGCCGAGGCGTCGTTTCCGGTCCGGACGAGGTGAGCGTCCTCGTGGTTCCGTGCATCGTCCCGCGGGGGCTCAGGTGCAACTTCCTTGGTGTCGCGCGCGTCGGTCGGCGAGTGCCCGATGGCGTCCGCATTCGAACGCTCGCCCTCGTCGCCGCGGATCGCAGCCTCCGGCCTGTCCGTCGACGATACGTCGAAGCCTCGGGCCTGCCGCGCTGCATGGGGCGGCCCTGATGCGGGGGCCGGTGCCTTCAGGCTCGGGGGTTCGGCCGTCGGGGACTGCGTCTCCGCTGGCATGGTGGCGGGTTGCTGGCCGTCGGCCGGGCTGAGGGAGGGGGCGCGGATCCGGCCCGCGATCTCGACCAGGCTGATGCTAGCCACGACGACCAGTCCGTCGACGGAGATGGGCAGAAGGTACGAGGCGCCGGCGTCGGTTTCGCCGTACCGGGCGGCAACGCCGGCCATGTGCCAGTAACTCACCCAGGCGGCGATGCCGGCGATGACGGCGGCGGCGATTAGCCGCGCGGCGGCCAGGCTGCGGCGGTCCGCGGGTACGCGGGAGATGAGTTCGACGGTCAGCAGCAGCGCCAGCGGCGGCCAAGCGGCGATGATCTGGCTGATGAGGTTCGGCCGGGCGTGCAGGACGTTCGCCGCGATCGACGCGGCGACGCCGAGGGCGAGCACCGCCCGCACGGCCCACCGCAGGCGGGTCAGGTGCCGGAGGTCGGCCTCTGCTACCTCCGTTGTACGGGCGGCGGTATGCCGGGGTAGCGGTGTGGCGGTCATGCGGCGGCTCCGTCACCGGGCCGGGGCGCCGGCCGCAGGTCTGGTCGGCGGGCGGGACGCTGGACCTGGGCGACCAACTCGTCGGCCAAGGCGATGGTGTCGTCGCTGGGTTCGGCGTCGATCTCGCCGAGGG
>NZ_LEKG01000252.1:0-7196 GCF_001029515.1 Micromonospora sp. RV43
GGTCAGTAGGGGTTGGGGTGGCCCGGGAGTTGGCCTCTGGTCAGGGCTGCGGGCCGCCCTGGGAGCGCCGGATCCGGGGACAGCGGCGGGGAGCCGGTCCCGGCACGAGTGGCCATGCCGGCGAACAACTCCTTCAGGGCGGTCACCGTGTCGATCTGAGGAGTCCACCCGAGTTCGGTCTCGGCACGGTGGCTGGACATCAACGGCACGTTCAGCGCCAGGTCGACCCACCCGGTGTCGACCGGTTGCAGCCGCGCCCGCCAGGTCAGCGCCGCCGCAGCACGCAGCACCGGCACCGCCACCGGCAACGTCCAGCCGTGGAAGTGCCGGGCCACCAGCTCCGGCGTCAGCACCGGGTCGGCCGCCACGTTGAAGGCGCCGCTCGCATCACCCACGACCGCCCGGGCGTACGCGTCCGCGACGTCGTCGGCGTGCACCGCCTGCATCCGGAGTCGCCGGTTCGACGGCACCAGCGGAATCCGGCCGTACCGCAGCAGGCGCACCGGCGCCAGTGGGCCGAGGAAGTACCGACTGATCTCCGTACCGGCCTCCCGCTGGAAGATCAGTCCCGGCCGCAGCCGTACGACGCGCAGCTTCGGGTGCTCCCGCTGCACGCCGTCGAGTAGTGCCTCCACCTCCGCCTTGTCCCGGCTGTACGACGACGTCTCCACACCGGTCGCCGGCCAGTTCTCGCTGACCGGCTGGTTCTTCGGGCCGGGCGCGTAGGTGCCGACAGATGAGGCGTACACCAGGGCCGGAACGCCGACCCGGACGGCGGCCTCGATCACCGCGCGGCTGCCGCCGACGTTGGTCCGGTGGAGCGTGCGGCGGTCGTGGCTGGGCTGGATCTGCCAGGCCAGGTGCACGACCGCCCGCGCCCCGGCGAAGATCCGCACGAGTTGGTCGGCGGCACCGGGTGCGCCGATGTCGCAGGAGTGCCACTCCACGTCGCCGTACGGTTCACCGGCGTCCGGTCCGGGCAACCGGCGGGCCACGCCGACCAGTTCGGTGCCCGCCTCCCGCCGCAGCCGGCGCAGCACTGCCGTCCCCACGTTGCCGGTCGCCCCCACGATCACGATGCGCATGACGGGTGCGGTACCCGCTGAACCGGGCAGCAACCGCTCACGGACGGGGGTTCGTCCGCGCCCAGCCCTTCTCCCGATCGCGGCGACCCGAGGTGGCGGCCAGGCAACGCGGGCAGAGCCAGCCCTCCGGGTCAGCGTCGGTGAGTACGTCGGTGCCGGAGTAGTCGAACGGCACGTGCGGGAAGCGGCGCAGCCGGGTCCGGCTCAGCGGCAGCCCGCAGAGCGTCTGGTTCCGGCCCGGCAGCCAGGCGTGCACCTCACCGCCGGGCCGGCGTACGCCGTCGTCGCCCGGCACCTCGCGGGACGCCGCCACGGCGGCGGTGCTCGTGACTCGCATGGTCGCCCAGGTTCCCCGGCCGCCGCCGTTCACGCCTGGCGGCGACAACCCCTGGGGTACGCGGGGGCAGCGCGTACTCCCGTGGTGGTAGCCCGATCGACGACTCCGGGGCGACGACCGGCGGCGATGCGCGTCCATACGCTGCCGCCGTCACCACTTGCCGCGACCCGAGGGAGTCCCAGAATGTCGATCCGTCACCTGCTCGCCACCACTGTCGTCGGAGAGTTCGCCCCGGCCGCGCACACCTCGCTCGCCGCCGGGGGCATCGGCGGCTCCGGGCGGGCCGGCGCCACTGTCATCGCCCTGGTGGGCCTGACCAGCGTGGTCGTCGGCGGGCTGGCACTCAGCCGCTCCCGCCGCGGGCCGGGCGAGGGGCGGGTCCAGGCCCTGGTGGCTGCTGCGTCCGGGCTGGTCAGCCTGGTCCTCAGCGCGTGGCATCTGGCGCTGACCACCGAAGGACTCGGCAGCGGTCAGGGGCGTGCCGGTGCGGTCGCCGGTGTGGCGTTGGGGCTGATCGGGGCGGTGCTGGGCGGGCTGGCGCTGGCCCGTTCCCGTCGCACCGCCTGACCGGCCGCTCGTTCCGTCCCTCGGTCTGTCCCGGTCGCTCGGTCTGTCCCGGCGGCTCGCTCAGGAGGCGGTGAGCCAGCCGGGGACGGTGAGCCCCGACTCGTATGCGAGCACCACCAGCTGGGCCCGGTCCCGTACCCGCGTCTTGGTCATGATCCGGCTGACGTGCGTCTTCGCGGTGGCCGGGCTCAGCACCAGCCGGGCCGCGATCTCGTCGTTCGACAGGCCGGCGGCGACCAGGGCGAGCACCTCCCGCTCCCGCTCGGTGAGCGCGTTCAGCCGGGGGCCCGGGTCGGGGTGCCGGGTCCGGGCGGCGAACTCGGCGATCAGCCGGCGGGTGACGGCCGGGGCGATCAACGCGTCGCCCCGCGCCACCACCCGTACGCCGTGGATCAGCTCCGCCGGCTCGGTGTCCTTCACCAGGAAACCGCTCGCGCCGGCCCGCAGCGCGCCGTAGACGTAGTCGTCCAGGTCGAACGTGGTCAGGATGATCACGCGGGCGTCGGTGCTGGCGACGATCTCCCGGGTAGCGGCCAGCCCGTCCAGCAGCGGCATCCGGATGTCCATGAGGACGACGTCCGGCCGTAGTTCCCGCGTCAGCCGTACCGCAGTGGTGCCGTCGGCGGCCTCGCCGACCACCTCGATGCCGTCCTCGCCGTCGAGGATGGAGCGGAAGCCCGCGCGTACCAGAGTCTGGTCGTCGGCGAGCAGCAACCGGATCATGTCGTCTCCCCCTGTGCCGTGCGTGGCGCCGGGACCGGCAGCGGGGCGGGCCGCAGCGGAAGGCGGGCCCGCACCAGGAAGCCGCCGTCCGGGCCTGGCCCGGTGGTGAGCGAGCCGCCCAGCGCCCGGGCCCGCTCGCCCATGCCGAGGATCCCGTTCCCGGGCGGGCCGGCGGGACCGGCGCCGTCGTCCGCCACCTCCACCAGCACCTCGTCGCCGTCCGGCACGACCCGGACCACCGCCGTGGTCGCGCCCGCGTGACGGCTCACGTTGGTGAGCGCCTCCTGGACGATCCGGTACGCGGACAGATCCACCTCCGGCGGGAGCGGCCCGGCCTCCGTCACCTCGGTACGCACAGTCAGCCCGCGCCGCCCGGCCGCCGTGACCAGCTCGTCGAGGCGGTCGAGACCGGGCGCGGGCCGGTTCGGCGTCGTACTCTCCTGCCGGAGCACGCCCAGCGCCGCCCGCAGCTCGCGCAGCGTCTCCCGGCTCGTCTGCTTGATCACGGTGAGTGCCTCCGCCGACCGTTCCGGGTCGGGCCGGTGCAACGCCGCGCTCGCCTGCACACTGATCAGCGAGAGGTGATGGCCGAGCAGGTCGTGCAGCTCGCGGGCGATCCGTAGCCGCTCCTCGGTGGCCCGGTGGCGGGCCTCCTCCTCCTTGCGCTGCTCCGCGGCGAGCACCCGGGCCTGCACCTCGGCGAGATAGGCCCGCCGGTTACGGGTGACGCCGACGATGACCGCGACGAGCCACCCGGCGTGCAGCAGCGTCGCGCCGTTCCCGCTGACGCCGGTCCGGGTGTAGCTCTCGGCGACGGCGAACGAGACGACAGAGGCCAGGCCGAGCCCCACCGCGACCGCGAGGTACCCCTCGTCGACGACCGTGTACAGCGCCACGACGAACACCAGCATGATCGGCCCGGGCCGGTGCAGCAGAGCCCCGTACGCGGCGACAGCGGCCAGCGCCACCAGCCCCACGGCCACCGGGTGTCGCCGGCGCAGGTAGAGCGCGGCGGACGAGGCCAGGACGACGAGCAGCGCCACGAGTTCGGCGGTGGTGTCGATGCCCTCCGACTGCACGATCAGGCCGAGCAGGGCCACCAGGGCGACGGCAGGCACCACTGCGGCTTCCGCTTTGAGGCCGTGCCGGCGCCAGCTCGACATTGCCGAAGCGTAACGGTCCGCAGACACAGCGGAGGGCCCCGAAGCGGCGTCGTGCCGGTGTCGGGGCGTGGTCGGAGGGTCGATGCGCGACGCACGCCGGGCTGATCGGCTTCGGGTAACCTGTGCCGTGCGGGCCGCTAGCTCAATGGCAGAGCTGTGGACTTTTAATCCATAGGTTCAGGGTTCGAGTCCCTGGCGGCCCACCATTTACCGCCTCTGAGCTGCGGGAACGCTGGGAAGAGATCATCGGGCACAACCAGGGCACAAACTAGCGGGGATCTTGGCTTGCGGGCCCGCCGGGCTGCTCGGCGCAGGAGCTGCCCGACGACCCCTCGCGAACGGTCCCTTTTCGGCAGCCAGTGAACGTAGGTCTCCAGGGTGATCCGCAGGTTGGCGTGCCTCAGCGCCTTCTGCACGTCCTGTGGTTCGAAGCCGTTGCTCATCAGCGTGGTGGCGAAGAAGTGGCGCAGGGAGTGGAAGGTCCCGCCCTTCGGCCAGCCGGCAGCCTCACGTCAGCCCGACCAGAGTTCCGCCCAGTAGCGATCGTTGACGAGCTTTCCCCGGGCCGAGGTGAACAGGAGCACCACCGAGCCCTGCGGCCCCAAACTATAACTGCCGCTTATCGCACCTAGCATCAACGTCCGGTTCCTGATCTCCGCTGGTTGGTGTTTCGCCTCCATCGGCTGCCGGAGAGGCGAGGTCTGTTAGGCCCGAAGATATGAGAGCCGGCCACAGTAGCGAGGATTTCGGCACCTCAACTTGGCCGGCCTCGAGCAGCAGCAGCCGACGAGCTACTGTAGAGAGATTGCGCAGCAGGATCTCGAAGTCGCGAATTTGGTTATCCGAAATCCCACCCCAGTGTGACCATGCCCCGAAGATGGGTTCGGCCCCGTGAAGAACGCCTTCGTGAGCCGTCCGTGACCGGCGATCATAGAATCGGCGCCCGAAGTATTCGGCTTCCTCTGCTGGGAGAACCCTCGTAAGTGCTTGCCGGAAACGCTGGCCACTCCCGGTAACCACCTTGCATTGATCGCAGCGGGGCAGCTTCCCTACTGTCCGGTTGCCGAGCGCTTCGATTACAGCGACGAAGGCCAAAGCTGCATACGACGGATGATCAGGCATCATGAGAAGGCCCTCGTGGTAGTTCACCAGGACATCCTGAAGACCGGCGTCGCTTGCAATTGCATCCCACCGAGAAACGATCCAGTCCGGCGTCTCCATGGTCGTCATCTCGGAGATGTCTTCCATCGAGATCAAATCATCGCGATCCCAGGGCGACTTGACCGGAAGCTCGATCTCATCGCCGCTCGTAGGCTCGGCTTCACCGGCCTCGTTCATATTGATCAATGGGTTGACGGAGCAGCGTTGCACCCAGGATTCTCCGGCGATGGACAGCATCGCGCACAGCAGGCGCAGTCGTCTGGCTGCATCCTCCGCTGCCACGCCCCACGTGTAGCCAGTCGAGGTTCCCCTAACCTTCACGAGACCGGTGCGACAGCTTCTAGCGCTAAAGAGATTGAAGCGCGCGGGCACATTTTCAACGAAGACGTCCGGTGCTGCGTCCAGCTTCAAACTACCGACTTCTCGCGGCGGTACTAGGCGAATGCCCCCGCCGGAGGAATTCGGGTCGGGGCCGATGATTGCCCACCATCCGAATTCCGTGACCGTTCCAATCTGCCCGAGCGCATGCGCCACTGCATCGCGCCACGGTTCGATATCATCGTCGCGCGGCGAATCGCGTCCAATAACGACGCAGATTGGACCTTGATCGACAAGAAACAGCAGCCAGAGCGCGCTTTGTATCCGTGTTCCAGTCGGCTGGCAGATGTACCCGCCAGGGAAGGTGTCGTGTGAAGCCATCTGGTGCCCGGTAGCCCCAGAACTATCCGCTAGTCGCCGGAAGACGAAGTCAATCCACTGGTCGCCGTGCTTCCTTCGGTCGAGGTCGAGGGGCACGCCCGCATTCAGCGGCTCAGCCCACGTGTAGCCGTCCGGCAGTGCGATCACGACCACACGCTCTCACGGGACGCAATGCTCAGCCATCCGATTTTCGGCCACGGCCCATCCAGCCATCACTTATCCAGTCGCCCTCGATCAGGTCGGACCGCCGGCAGCCGCTCATGTCGGGTCTCAGGACGTGCGTGACAGATCAGTCTTGGGACGTGGGTGACACGTCCGGCTAGACGATCTTCAACTTACTTGCGTTGAGTTATCCGAAGGAGCCGTCGTCGCGGTTGGCGAAGGCGGCGCATCCGTCGTGTTCGAAGCGGACCCGTCCGTCGAAATTCGAGGCGGGGTTCGTGCAGGCACCGTAGTCGTGGCCGAGTTCGCCGTCGAGGGGGATCCAGAAGCGGCATCCGCCGCATTGCTCGTCGTACCAGGCTTCTGGGTAGGCCGGGTCGGCGGTGTCGCGGTTGCGCTGTTTGATCCACCGCTGGTGGCAGTGGTTGTTGGGGCCGCGTCGTTGCCGGTCCACGGCTTGACCGGGTGCCATGGGATCAGGGTGCGTCACGAGAGTCGATCGGAGGAGAGATTTTCGGGCGGTAGGACGTCGAGGCGGCGTGTCGTTGCCGGGGCGGCTCCGACTTGCGGACCTTGAATCGTGCGATGGGCTTGGTGGTGGCGCGGCCTGGTCGCCGCCGCCCGCGAGAGCCTGCGCGCACAGCTGAGCAAGGTCAGCGCCGCCGTGCTGGTCAGCCGCAGCGCCGCCCTCACCATCGATCCGACCAGGCTCAACGACCCGGAACAGGCCACCGCTACCGCACTGGCCGGACTCGCCCGACGGGTCACCGCCCTGACCGAGGAGATCACCACCCGCGACCGGCAGCTGGCACCCCTGGTCCGCCAGGCCGCGCCCCGCACCAGCGCCCTGTTCGGCGTCGGCACCGACGTCGCAGCTCAACTGCTCACCACCGCCGGCGACAACCCCGACCGCCTCCGATCAGAAGCAGCACTGGCCCACCTCTGCGGCGCCGCACCCCATCCCCGCCGGCTCCGGACGGGTGCGCCGCCACCGCCTCTACCGAGGAGGCGACCGCGGCGCCAACCACGCCCTACACCCCATCGCCCTCTGCCGCCTGCGCTACGACCCACGCACCCGCGCCTACCAGCAACGACGCATCACCGAAGGCCTCAGCAACCAAGAGATCCTCCGCTGCCTCAAGCGCTACATCGTCCGCGACGTCTACACCGCCCTAA
Source organism: Micromonospora sp. RV43 (assembly GCF_001029515.1). NCBI lineage: Bacteria > Bacillati > Actinomycetota > Actinomycetes > Micromonosporales > Micromonosporaceae > Micromonospora > Micromonospora sp. RV43. The sequence continues at coordinate 7,074 of NZ_LEKG01000252.1, forward strand.
CCTCGGTCTTTCACTAACTGTTGATCAAGGCCGCGTGGCGGGTTGTTGATCTTGATCAGTCGGTCGATCGACGTCAGGGCGTGGTGGTAGCCCGACGCGGGGTCGGGTTCCTCCAGAAGCTGT
>NZ_LEKG01000253.1:0-7194 GCF_001029515.1 Micromonospora sp. RV43
GGGGCTGACGGCGTACCCCCTAAGCGGGGACGGCGGCGGGCCGTGCCGGAACCGGCGCCCGCGCCCGTCCTGGACGATGCGGAGCTGCGCGGCGCCCTGGAGGCGATCCTGCTCGTGGTGGACCAGCCGGTCAGCGAGCTGGTCCTGGCCGAGATCCTCGAACAGGCGCCGGAGCGGGTCGGCGCGATGCTCGACGAGATCGCCGCCGGATACACAGCGGCCGGGCACGGGTTCGACCTGCGCCGGGCCGCGGGTGGCTGGCGTCTCTACACCCGGCCGGAATACGCGACGTATGTGGAACGGTTCGTACTGGACGGGCAGTCCGTGCGGCTGACCCAGGCCGCGCTGGAGACCCTCGCCGTGGTCGCCTACCGGCAGCCGGTGACCCGTTCCCGCATCTCGGCCATCCGGGGTGTCAACTGCGACGGGGTGCTCCGTACCCTGGTGGGTCGCGGCCTGGTCGAGGAGTGCGGCACCGAAGCGGACAGCGGCGCCTACCTCTACCGGACCACCACCATGTTCCTGGAGAAGCTGGGGCTGAACTCGGTGGACGACCTGCCGCCGCTCGCCCCGTTCCTTCCCGACGACGTAGAAGAGCTTGCCGATGCGACGCGATGACCGTGCCCCGAAGCCCGACGCCCCCGTGTACGAGGGCGCCGAGCGCCTCCAGAAGGTGCTCGCCGCCGCGGGGGTGGGTTCCCGGCGCGCCTGTGAAGACCTGATCTTCCGGCGCCGGGTCACAGTCAACGGGCGGGTGGCGCAGCTCGGCGACAAGGCCGACCCGGCCCGCGACGTGATCGTCGTCGACGGAGAGCGGCTCCAGGCCGACGTCCGCCTGGTCTACGTGGCGATGAACAAGCCGCGCGGGGTGGTCACCACCATGGCCGACGAGAAGGGCCGCACCGAGCTCGCCGACTTCATCGGCGCGCGGCTGGAGCAGCGGGTCTACCACGTCGGGCGGCTGGACGCCGACAGCGAGGGCCTGCTCCTGCTCACCAACGACGGCACCCTCGCCCACAAGCTCATGCACCCGTCGTACGAGGTACTCAAGACCTACCTCGCCGAGGTGGCCGGGCCGATCCCGCGCAACCTGAGCAAGCGGCTGACCGCCGGCGTCGAGCTGGAGGACGGGCCGGTGAAGGTCGACGGGTTCAAGGTGGTCGACACGCTTGGCAAAACCGCCCAGGTGGAGCTGACCCTGCACGAGGGGCGCAAGCACATCGTCCGGCGCCTGATGGCCGAGGTGGGACACCCGGTGAGCCGTCTGATCCGTACCTCGATCGGTCCGATCAAGCTCGGCGACCTGCGCACCGGGCGGATGCGGCGGCTGACCAACGCGGAGGTCGCCGCCCTGTTCAAGGCCGTGGGTGACTGACCCCGACGATCGGGGTACGGCTCCCGGTAGGCTTCGACGCGGTCCGCGGGCCGGCACACGCCGGCCCGGTGGGACGCCCGCGCGGCGCGGGCATGATTCAAGACGGAACATCCGCTCAACGGCGCCCGGCACACCGGGCGACCCGCGAGGTACGGGCTGAGGAGGACAACGGTGGAGGAAAACGTACCGGCCGGGCGATGCGTGGTCGCTGTGGACGGGCCGTCCGGTTCGGGTAAGTCCACCGTGTCGCGGCGACTGGCCACGGGCCTCGGTGCCCGTTACCTCGACACCGGCGCCATGTACCGGGCGCTGACCTGGGCGGTCCTGCGCTCCGGCGTGGAACTCACCGACGCCGAGTCGGTCGCAAAGGTCGCCGCCGAGGCCGACCTCCGCATCGGCACCGACCCCCAGGGGTACGCCGTGACAGTCGACGGCACCGACGTGTCCACCGCCATCCGCGGCGCCGAGGTGACCGGAGCCGTCTCCGCGGTGGCCGCCGTCGCCGCCGTACGTGAGCTGCTCGTGGACCGGCAGCGGCGGGTGATCGCCGACGCGGGCCGGATCGTGGTCGAAGGCCGGGACATCGGCTCGGTGGTCGCGCCGGACGCGGACCTGAAGGTGTACCTGACCGCCTCCGAGGCGGCGCGCGCGAAGCGGCGCAGCGCCGAGGACGCCGCCGACGTCGCGGCGACCGCCGCCGACCTGGCCCGCCGGGACCGGCTCGACTCGACCCGCAAGGTCAACCCGCTGCAGCAGGCCCCCGACGCGGTGGTGCTGGACACCACTGAGCTGGGCATCGACGAGGTCGTGGCGCGTCTGCGGGACATGCTCACCGAGCGGGGTGCCGCGTGAGCGAGGACTTCGAAGGCTGGGTGGAGTTGCGCGAGCCGGAGGCCGACTCCGGTGAGCCGACCGGCCCGCAGCCCGTGGTGGCAGTGGTCGGCCGCCCCAACGTCGGCAAGTCCACGCTCGTCAACCGCATCATCGGCCGTCGGCAGGCGGTCGTGGAGGACATCCCCGGCGTGACCCGGGACCGGGTGCCCTACGACGCGCAGTGGAACGGCCGGGCGTTCACAGTCGTGGACACCGGCGGCTGGGAACCCGACGCCAAGGACCGGGCCGCGGCCATCGCCGCCCAGGCCGAGATCGCGGTGGTCACCGCCGACGTTGTGCTGTTCGTGGTGGACGCCATGGTCGGCTCGACCGACGTGGACGAGGCCGCGGTGAAGATGCTGCGCCGCAGCGCCAAGCCGGTCATCCTGGTCGCGAACAAGGCCGACAACACCACCATCGAGATGGAGGCGACCTCGCTGTGGTCGCTCGGCCTCGGTGAGCCGTTCCCGGTGTCGGCGCTGCACGGCCGCGGCTCCGGCGACCTGCTCGACGCCATCCTGGACGCGCTACCCGAGGCGCCGAAGATCGTGGAGAACCGGCCGCGCGGCCCGCGCCGGGTAGCCCTGGTCGGCCGCCCCAACGTCGGCAAGTCCAGCCTGCTCAACCGCTTCTCCGGCGAGGAGCGGGCGGTCGTCGACTCGGTCGCCGGCACCACAGTCGACCCGGTCGACAGCCTGGTCGAGATCGGCGGCGAGACGTGGCAGCTGGTCGACACCGCCGGTCTGCGCAAGCGGGTCGGCAAGGCCAGCGGCACCGAGTACTACGCGAGCCTGCGCACCGCCTCGGCGATCGAGGCGGCCGAGGTCGCCGTGGTGCTGATCGACTCCAGCGAGGTGATCAGCGAGCAGGACCAGCGGATCCTCACCATGGTGGTCGAGTCCGGCCGGGCGCTGGTCATCGCGTTCAACAAGTGGGACCTGGTCGACGGCGACCGCCGCTACTACCTGGACAAGGAGATCGACCGGGAGCTGCGACGCATCCCCTGGGCGATCCGGCTGAACCTGTCCGCGAAGACCGGCCGCGCCGTCGACAAGCTCGCGCCCGCGCTGCGCAAGGCCCTGGCCAGCTGGGAGACGCGCATCCCGACCGCGCAGCTCAACCAGTGGCTCACCGCGCTGGTCCAGGCCACCCCGCACCCGGTACGCGGCGGACGCGCGCCACGCATCCTGTTCGCCACCCAGGCCGGGGCGGCGCCGCCGCGGTTCGTGCTGTTCACCACCGGGCCGCTGGACGCCGGCTACCAGCGCTTCGTCGAGCGCAAGCTCCGCGAGGAGTTCGGCTACGAGGGCAGCCCGATCGAGATCTCGGTACGCCCGCGCAAGAAGCTCGGCCCCGGTGGCCGGGGCAAGGCCCACGGCTGACCCCTGGTCGCCGCTTGTTGCCGCACGCCACCCTCCTAGGACGCTCTAGGGGGTGTGGCGCGCGGCGCGGGAGGGGCCTCTGCGCACGGTGCGAAGATCCTGCGCTAAGCTGTACCGGCTGCCGCGGGGGAGACCTGGCGGGGGCATCGGGACGTGGCGCAGCTTGGTAGCGCACTTGACTGGGGGTCAAGGGGTCGTCGGTTCGAATCCGGCCGTCCCGACAAAGAAAAAGCCCTGACCAGCGGGAACACTGGTCAGGGCTTGATTTTCTTCGATGGAGATTTGAACCGCCCCCCGAAAACCCCCCGTTTACGTGGTGCGGCAACCAAGTTCGTCATCGGTGTGCATCGTTCTCTCCTGGCGACGATCCTTGGTTGCTCGGGTGGCTGCCGAGCCGTTCGAGGATGCCGGACACGTCTGGGGCTTGTACCGGCTTGGCGATGTAGTAGGTGTCGGTGACCTCCTCGCTGGAGTGCCCGAGTTGCGCTGCCGCGCTCTTGGTATCGATCTCCTCCTTGATGAGGGTGGCGACGGTCTTTCGGAAGGTGTGCGGGGTGACCCAGTCGAGGTCGGCTTCGGCGCGGGCCTGGCGCCACTGACGGCGGACGTTGTTGGGGGAGAGCCAGGTGCCTCGTCGGGAGGCGAAGATCGCGTCGTGGGGGTTGTCCGCGGCGGTGAGTTTGCGGGCCATGAGCATGCCGACCGCGAACCGGGGGAGGACGACCCTCCGGTAGCCGGCGTCGCTCTTGGTCCAGGGCTGTCGGAAGAAGCCCTGGCTCTTGATGAAGACCAGCGTTCCGCAGATCGTCAGGGTTGGTCGTTCGGCGGCGAGGTCCAGGTCCTCCCAGCGGAGGGCCAGGATCTCGCCGATACGGGCGCCGGTGGCGAGCATGAGGTCGACGACGTCGGCTAGGTCGCCGCTGTGCCGAGGCCCGGGCTTACCAGGGATCGGTCGCTGCCATTCGCGGATGGCCGTGCGGACGGCTTGGAGTTGCTCAGGCGAGAGGACGACGACGGTGCGGCGGGGTTTACGGAGCCGGCCGGTGTCGCGGACCGGGTTGGTGGGGATGGCGCCGTGGCGTACGGCCAGAGCGAACATCTGACTGAGTACGACCTTCACGCCTTTGGCGGCTGAAGGGCGGTCCTTGGCGATGTCGCGCAGGAACCGGTCGAGGCGTCCGACGCTGGCTTCCCGGATTCGGAGGTTGCCGAGGGCGGGCAGGATCGAGGTGCGGACGCTGGTCGCGTATCGGTGGATGGTTTGTGGCGCGATGCGTTCCTCGGCGGTGATCTCTTCGACCCACAGTTCGGCGAGGGCGCTGATGCGCGTTTCGCGGGTGATCTCGTCGTCGGTGGGGGTGGCACGGTCGCGGAGTTTGACCTTCAAGGCCCGTTCGGCGGCCGGGCCTGTGGCGTCGGTGGCCTCGATGTCACGGGTGATGCCGTCGTAGTCGCGGAACCGGGCGCGTGCCCGGAATCTCTTCGGACCGAGTTTCTCGATCCGGATTTTTCCGGAGGTGCCGATGGCCAGTTCAGGTCGGGCCATGGTTCACCGCTCCGCGTCGGTGTGGTCTTCGAGCCAGCGCTCGACCTCGCTGCGCCGGTAGCGCAGGGTGTTGCCGACGCGGATGGCGCGAGGGCCCTTGCCTCGGCTGTGCCAGGCGTAGAGGGTGTTCTTGGGCTTGCCCAACCAGGCCGCGAGGTCGTCGATGGTCAGGAGTGGATCTGGTCGCCATTCGGAGGCGGCGGGGCCGTTCATCGCCGGTCCAGGACGTCGGTCGAACCGGGCTGCCAGCGGCGCGTCGTGCGGTTGGCAGTTGGCCTGCGTGCGTCGGCACGTGGTCTGAATTCCGGGCCGGTTCGGCGTCGGGGCGGGCATGGATCGTGCTTCCTTTCGTTGGCCCGGCGTTGCTGGGGCCGGGGGTGAACGGGGTCGTCGCTACGACCCGCGGGTGCGGCATCTGACAGCTGTGGCCGTCTATCCATCCGTTGTGTCCCCCAGGGGTCAAGCCAGGGGCTGGGCTTGTCCTCGAAGAGGCATTGCAGGCTCGGTGTCGATCGCGGACGGACGGCGTCCCCCTGGTCCTGCGGACCGCTGGATGGCGGACAGAGGGCGTCAGTCGAGCCCTCGCTCGCCAGTTGCGAGACGCGGTGCGTCCCCGTACCGAGCTGGGTGTGGAAACGTGCGATCCGGGGCGCGGTGCTTTTGCGCCCGGTCATCTCGATGCAGATTGGGAAGTTCTGGAGTGTTCTCATCGTCAGTTGCCTTTCGGTCAGGCTGATGTGTGGGTTGGTGCTGGTCGTGGTCTGGGATATCCGGGCGCGTGGAACCGGTGACCTCCTTGCGTCAGAGGGCATGCGTGGCTGGCCCGCCGAGCAGAGAGGCTCGGCAGGCTGGCTCGATTGAATGGACGGCCCGCCGATCTCGGCGGGCCGTCATCTGTTGGAGCGCTGCCTGGTGCTCACCCCGGTGGCGCCGTCATTTGCCGGACAGCGGTGAGTCCCGAGGGTTGGCGCCGGTGTTTGCTCTGACGACTCGTCAGGCTGTGTGGCTGCTGCCCGCGAGCCGGCGCAATGCCTGCCCGGCGCCGGGGTAGGCGAGCCGCAATGTGTAAGCGGCGAGTTGGATGGCCCACCAGGTGGGGGCGACGAGGTAGCCGACCAGCAGGGCGCTGCTGGTGTCGCTGGTGAAGACGATGGCGTAGCCGATGGCGAGGCCGGGGACCGTGATGGTGCGGGTGGTGCGGCTTCGGCTGGTGGTCAGGGCGGTGGCGATGCCGAGCAGTGCTGCTCCGGCGCTGCCGATGAGGCCGGGCATGCCAGTCAGGTCGACCGGTGGGGTGAGGGTGATCGCCGCGCGCATGAGACAGATGCCGGTGGTTGCGATGGCGGCGGGCAGGGCCGCCGGACGGGTGCGCGCGAGCCAGTTGGACAGTTGCGGAGCCGCAATGCGGGGAGCGGTGGCGGCGATGATCGCCGCGCAGGCGGCGAGGGGGAGTGCGGAGCCGAGCGTCCATTTCAGGTATGGCTCATAGCCGAACTGGACGGCGGTGCCGGTGGCGAGGCCGTAGAGGGCGGCGGCGGTTGATCCGCCGACGGCGGCGGCGAGGTATCCGCGTCTGATGAGGTGGCCGGTGGTGGGTCTAGTGGTGGCTGCGTCGGTGGTGCCGGCGAGCCAGGTGGTGGGGGCGAGGTGCGCCACGGCGAATGCGGTGAGCGTGGTGAGGGCACCGGCGACGCCCGTGTCCAGGGACATGACGGGTCGGGGAGCCGGACGATGCGGACTCGCCACCCACCCTAACGACTCGAGCCTCGGCCTCGGCGGTTCATGAAGCTCAGGTGGCGTCCGGATCTGCCGAGATTCAGTGCACTGGATCATGCCCGGCCTGATCGGCTGTGGCAGGTCTCCGGCCGCTTCGACCTGACCTCCACCGACACCTAGTACGGCAGCCGCCGTTTGAGATGTCGCTGGTGGGGCCGGGTAGACGAGGTGCGGCCACCGCGTGATCGTCTGTCTGCTGTGGACATGACTTCAGATCTGGCGGTGGCCGCGTGCCACAGCCC
>NZ_LEKG01000254.1:0-7155 GCF_001029515.1 Micromonospora sp. RV43
ACCTCCAGGCGATCATCAAGAACCGACTCAAGAGCATCCAGTACCGCGACGATCTCCTCGACGGCTTCCTCGCGCACACCGGACTGACACTCGAACCCGACACAACCTGACCATTCAAGATCTGTAGCGCAGCTCCGGCACGAGTATGGGCAGCGCTCGGTCGCCGAGCTGGGGCGACGCCTCGTTGACGACATGCTCGCTCAGTCGCGGCGGGTAGCGCTGCGGAAGGTGAAGTTCAATCAGGACGGCACGATCTCACTGTTCAGCAGACTCCACGAGCGCAATGGCGCGTACTTCGCTGACTCGGGCGAGGGCAGCGGCAACATTGGTCTGCGTCTTACCCAGCTGGCTGAGATCGCGGTACAGGTCGGGCTGCTGACACCGCACCCCGAAGAGCCAGTCACGCCTGAGGGCCAGCGACTGCTGGATCTGCCCTCATGAGCGAGGCCGTCACCCATGCCCTCCGGTCGCCACTAACTCTCCTGCAGCAGTGGCGGGATCGAGTTGACGGCGCCCGGCTTCGCGAGGTCCTCATCACCGGCTACACGGTCGACCTGGGGTTCCTCGAGAAGTTCGCTATTCCCACCGCTCGGGCTCTCGGCGCGCGGATCACGATCCTCAGCGACCCTGGGCAGGCCGTACACGACCCGGTAGACGTACGTCGCGCCGGCGTGGCCTACCAACACGGCCACGCCGTCTGCTCCAGAGCATTTCACCCGAAGCTGGTGGTCCTACTCGGCGACCGGGACGTGTGGCTCGCCGTCGGATCGGGCAACCCGACGCTGTCCGGGTGGGGATACAACCACGAGCTGTGGGTCACCGCTTACGGAAGCATCGATCATGGGCCGCAACTCATCCAGGACGTCGCGGACTGGCTGCAAGACCTGCCAGACACGGTCGGTCTGGCTAGCTGGATCGCCAAGACAATCCGGCACCTCGCTGAGCGGATGCGCCCAAAGAAGGTCGATGAACGGTGGTCGCACGTGCGGGCTGTCGGCAACCTCCATGAACCGCTGTTGAACCACCTACCCGCGCACGCGGTGGACGAGTTGCGCCTCGCCGCCCCGTTCTACGATCCGCCAGCCCGCGCAGCGACAGCCATCGTCACTCGGATGAAGCCTCAAGCCATACGTGTCGCTGTTCAGCCCTCCATCGCCATGTTCGACGGTGCCGCCCTGGCCCGTGCGGCAGCGCCTGCCGTTGATCAGGCCTTCACTCTGCTCAGTGCCGGGCGGGCCTGGCACGGAAAGCTGATTGAGTGGCGTACCCCTGACGGAAAGACCGCCGGCATGACCGGCAGCGCGAACATCACCGCTTCGGCGCTGCTGATGAGCACCGGACAGGGCGGCAACTGCGAGCTGGCTGTCATCGCACCGCACGGCGGCGGGCTCTTCCCATCAGAAGGGGATCCTCAGCCGCCGAACGCCATCCAGAACCTGAGGTCGACGCCGCCCGCTGGCAGCTCCGTAAGCGCCTCAGGACCCGTCCTTCTCGGCTGTGCCCTAGTGGACGGCACACTCATAGTGGAACTTTCCGTGGCGGCCGGAGACAGGGTCGTCATCGAGACCTCGCTGACCGGCGCGCCAGGGTCATGGACCGTCGCAGGGGCCGTTCCCGCCAACCAACAGTTCGCACGCCTCCTGGTGCCGGAGCTGACCGGAGGCGCGGTGCGCGCGGTGATGGAGGTTGCCGGCGCACGGCTGGCATCTGCGGCCGTCTTCATCACCGATAGCTCCCGCTGCCGGCCCCGCCAAGACACCAGCGACGAACCGCGCCTATCCTGGTCAGGCGAGGTGGGAGAGCTTTTCAGCGACCCGATGCTGGCACAGCGCTTCACCAACGAGCTAGGACGACTCGTCGAGCAGGTGGGCCTGCGCGGCCGCACCCTGCCCTCAACATCCACCACTTCCGCTAGTTCCCCCGTTGAGTCGGGTGACCGGTGGGCCGATTACCTTGAGCGGTGCGAACACGCACTCGGCCCAAGTCTCTCCGGGCTCATCTTTCCGAAGAAGCATGCTGGTGACCAGGGCTCGGCGACTCACTGGTCGATCGATGACGTCGACGAAGCGGAGGTCACGGAGGACGAAGATGACGACGTACTCGACGGCGTGGCGCGCGAGCAAGAGGAGAAACGTGCGACGCAGGTCCCACAGATCCGTCCGGACCAGCGCGCCAAGTACCGACGGTTCGCCGAGCGCTGGGTGACCGCGGTAACAGAACCGGCCATCGAGAACGATTGGTCTACCCTGCCGCCCGTTCATCTGCGCATGGTCGTCACCCAGCTCTATCTGACGCTGCTAGCAGCCGGTGTCTGGCATGGAGACGACGCGTGGCGCCATGACCTCAGGTGGCTGATCTGGTCGCTGGTCCCTGACGACGACATGCTCGACGCCCTTCCTGCTGAAGCCTTCGACCATCTCTACGCGCTGCTCGCCGTCGCCATGACCACCCTGCGGCAGGGCACTCACCTATACGGAGGACGCGAGGAAGATCTTCCTTCCACCGATGCCTGGGCAGACGCAGCCGTCTGGGTAGCGGAAGCAGATGTCTCGCTTGCTGACGAACTTCTCCTGCCTGCCACTCAGCCCTTCGCGCGCGTAGCGACCGCGGAGGAGCTTCATGAGACGGTCAGACTCGCGGGGGAGGCCCGTCAGGACCCATATGCGGAGGTACGAGTGACGCTTGCCGATGCCGGCCTTGCAGTCGAGCTGCAGGACGGTATTTGGCGGGTAGAAGGCGGGTTTACGAACCCCTACCGAGCGGCGGCGCGGGCTGTCACCGAGCTGCTGCGGGTCGACGATGCTGCAGCAGTGATCGCCCGAAACTCACGGTGTGCCATCCTCATCGCCGTGGCCGACAAGACCATGGTCCTAGTCGATTCGCGAATGGCCGTCTGGCGGCTCTACTCGTTGTCTGGCACTCGTACGCCGCTCTCGATGACGATCGACTGTCCTGGCCCGCCGCCCAACGCCCGGGTCTTCCCACTACGGTCGCAGCTAGCCGAGGTTGAGAAGGTTCAAGATCGGCTGAGTCTTGATCTGCCCAGCCTCGTAGCTGAGATGAGAAGCCTCATTGCCTGTATGTAAGGCCCGGCGGGCTGACGATTAGTGAGGGCGTTGACAGTAGGCCGGCCGCGAGGTGACGGGAGGTCGTCGCGCGGCTCGCTGATGGCCCGTAAGCGCAGCGTTCGGCATGATGACCGTCATGGACGTCGAGGAACTGATCGCGCAGCATCCGCGGGTCTTCCACACGATGTCGGCGACCGCGTGGCCATCGGTGCGACGACACGGCCTCCTGTCCACGCAGCGACTGATCGATCTGTTCGACCTCGACCCGGTCGAGCGTGACCGACTCCTGAGCTCCCCTCGCAGGCAGTCCACGGTTCTGCGCGCGCCGGGCCTGCTGCCTGCTGTGATCCGCGATCAGAAGCCGATGAAGTTCGTTACGGAAAAGATCGATCCGGACTCCTCGCTGGCCGAGTACCTCGCGGCCATCAACTCCCGGGTCTTTTTCTGGGCCAGCGCGGAGCGGCTGGACCGGTTGCGTCAAGCGAAGGAGTACCGCGCCGAGGACCAGGTGGTTCTGCACGTCGACACCCGTGCCCTCGTCGAGCGTCACGGCCCCCGAATCGAACTCTGCCGGCTCAACTCCGGGGCCGTGACGCAGAAGAACCACCCCGTGCGGGGGCATCGGTCCTGGCTGCCGATCGCCGACTACCCGTATGCCGAGTACCGCCGCCGCTATGGTCGCCATGGCGCCCTGGTCGAGGTCACCGTGTTGGACGCCGTCCCTGACATCCTCGACCTCACCGACAAAATCGAAGGCGCCATCAACTGATACCCCACCCGTCAGGGTCTCTGTTCAGGTCGGTGAGTTGGCTGACGGACGCCCTCCGGGAGCGGGTTGGGAGCTGCTGGGTGCGGTGACGCGGTAGGCAGTGCCCCCATTCGCAGCAGCTGGCCTGACACCGGCACATCCGGCCAGCGCACCAGTGCCGGCGTGGGCGGCAGTAGACCCTGTCCGTCGGTCAGCCGCCGGTGGTTGTCCTAGCCGCGATTAGGGGAGCGGGATGGGAGCAGACGGGCGCACTGAACGGCGTTGAACGGCGTCTAACGGCCCTGAACGGCATCCAACTACACCCACCACGACCTGCAAGTTTGCGTTCCCGCAGGTCAGAGTCGGGGCAGCGTCCTGCTTCACACCGAAGAGGTCACTGGTTCGATCCCAGTATCGCCCACGCAGGTCAAAGGCCACTTCCCGGCTTCGGGAGGTGGCCTTTTGCTTGCGTACAGCAGCTTTGTTCAGCAGTTCTCGTCAGCGGCTCAGTGAGTCGCCGAGGCGCTTGAGTGCTTCTCTCGTCTTTGTCGATGTGACCTGCGTGTAGATCTCCATCGTTACGGAGAAGCGGGCGTGCCTGAGCACCTGCATGGCGACTCTGGGGTGGACGTCGAGGTCGGCGAGCAGCGTGGCGCAGGTTCGCCTGACGTCGTGGACGGTGATCGGCGTGACGCCGGCTTTCTCGCACCTTGTCTGCCAGGAGCGCTGGAAGTTGCGCGGTTCGATTGGGGTGCCGTAGCGGGTGGTGAAGACGAGTCCGGTTTCGTGCCATGCCTTGCCGGCGGCTGCTCTCGCCTCGTCGCGTTGCTCGCTCCGCAGTTTCAGGGCCGTGAGGCAGATGTCGGGCAGCGGGAGGGTGGCGTCGGACGCCTGGGTCTTGGACGGCAGGCAAAGGCCGTGCTGGGCCGCTCAACGGATTCGGAGAGCCGGTATATCGGCCGGTGGGATCGAGAGCCGACGGGGCGTGGCCCGCATCAGCGGCAGGAAGGCCGCCCGGCATCTCCGGCGTCGAGTCCAGCGATCCGGTAGGAAGGGCGCGCTGGCGTGCTCGATGAGGGCCGGAGTAGCACGGGGTGCCGACACGTCAACGTGCCGTGAAACTGCCGTCGAGCCAATCAGGCTCGGCGTTGCCTACAGAGCGATGCGGTTGACGACCGATCGCTGGACCGGACCGGTGTACTCGGTGAGCCTGAAGCGGCGATGCGCATCCGTGGGATGAACGGTGACGGCGACAACGCTCTCGTCTTCGAAGCGCAGCGCGAAGACGGGGTCGAGTTCGCACAGGAATGCAAACGCCTCGCGGTCTTCGTCGCTGTCGCTGACCAGGCGACCATTCGCCTCCCAGCCGCCGGTAGCGGCGGCGATCACGACGGCCACCTCGACGCTGTCGAGCAGAGTGGACGAGTTCGCCCACCAGTCCAGCCAGCACCGGCCCTCGAAGCGGTCCATGCCGTCATCCTTTCAGGGCGAGGCCCGGACGGCTGCCAGCCTGTCGGGTCTCGGGACGTGCGTGACGGAGCAGTCTCAGGACGTGAGTGACGCATCCGGCTGAACGATCTTGTCTGCCTCGGGCAGTTCGTATCGACAGAGTTGCGGACGGTACGTGTAGGCGAACCGGTAGCGCCGCCTCCCTGGCATATGACCGTGGCGAGGCGCTGGCCGCTCCAGCCCGATCCGTGCCCCGATGAACCGGTCAATAGCGGCTATCAACGGGCCGTAGCGTGACACTAGCCGATCCCTCTCGTGTTTCAGAGTCAGGCGGGCTGACCCCTGACCATTCCGAGCAACACGATTCCCAAGCTAGGGTCAGCGCCACCTACGATTATGTCCGTGACTCACTGGTCTGAGACTGCCCGCGTCGCCGAGGAACGGGGCGACTGGGATGGAGCAATCGCAGTGGTCGGTGCTGTCGCGGAGTGCTACAGCACCGACCAAGAGCGCCATAACGCACACCTGCAGCACATGGATCTGCTTGCCCGCGCCGGCCGTCATGTCGAGCTGGCGACTCTCGGCCAACGTGATGTACATGCGCGCAGGCGGCTGAATCGGCTGCTCTACGAGGAAGACAGGTTGGAGGATCTGCGACAGCGAGCGCGTTCCGGAGATGGTGGAGCGCGGTACCTCCTCGAACGCCTTGCCGGAGATCGGGATGGTTCGGGTGCCGAGCAGGTGGGTGACTAGCTGGGTGACGACCGACGCGGCCGAGACCGGACGTCCACGGACGATGGTGGACCGATCCGGCAGCTCAGCTCAGCTATTCGCTCAGCTCAACGACGCCTGGTCATTCCTTCGGGACGAAGCGGTCGAGGCTGAGGGCCCAGGTAGGCGTCGGTGCCATGGCAGCGTACGGCGGTGACGTTCGATGATGACCGGTACCTGGATGCCTTCGTCGACTACAGCAGAGGGCATCACTTCGTTCGGCTTGACGTGGAAGTGCCGGCGGAGACCCTGACGGAAGGGCTGGCAGGTCCCGATGACGACGTGCCACACGGCTCGTTGTGGTTGTCGGCGGAACGGGCGGAGGCGCTGGCTAGGGCGTTGCTCAGTTGCGCGGCACAGGTGAGGAAGCAAAGCCGACTGCGCGACCCGTGAGTGACTAAATGGGTGACGACCGGGCCGGACGCTGACGGACGAGCGTGGACCCCAGAGGACCCTTCCGACGGGTCAGCCCGGGTGCAGCAGCAGGTCCCCGCTCCATGTTAGTTGCCTGGGGGGCAAGTAACTCGGCGATAGGAGAGCCAGACCCAGCGAGACTGTTGAGAGCGGCGGCCGTCATCCCAGCGGATGAGCGCTGCTCTTGGGTCGCGCGTGCCGAGACTGCGGTTGAGCGTCAAGTAGAGAGACTCCTCCGGGTGCAGCCAACCGAGCGGCATCCTGGGCCACAGGGCCGAGACGGAGGGGTCTCCGAGTTCCAGCGATGTTCCGTCGTCGTCGAAAAGTTGCACCTCGACCTTCTTCATGTCCGCCGGGCCGTGGTTCGTGACGACGACTCGCGCCTCCTCATGCCAGCCAGACTTGTTGTGATAGTCGAATAGATCAAGGCGAGCGGATGGGCTGGCCTTCCTCTCGCGCCACCACACGCGGACTACGCTGTACCACAGATTCGCAACGCTGATTACGAGCGCGACCCATGCGGCTAGGGCGCTCCATACCGGGGCCTTCACCACCTCAGGGTACGTGCGTGGTCGGCATGAGTTCCCCCCGCTTTGATGGAGCGGTGGTTACCTGCTGCCGGCTGGCGCAGGGGTGGCGATTGGTGGCTCGGCTGGCTCGGTCTGGCGGCTGTGCCAGGCGGTCTCGTACTCGTTCGGGCTGAGG
>NZ_LEKG01000255.1:0-7132 GCF_001029515.1 Micromonospora sp. RV43
GGTGGGAGCGGGGGTGGTCATGTCGTCACCGTCTTGGCTCGGTGGACCAGGAAGGCCAGGAGCGGGGCGCCGAGCAGGGCGGTGATGATGCCGGCCGGGATCTCGCCGGGCGGGGCGACGAGGCGGCCGGCCACGTCGGCGGCGAGCAGCAGCGCGGGGCCGAGCAGCGCGGCGACCAGGAGCGTCCACCGCTGGTCCGCGCCCACCAGCGCCCGGGCCAGGTGCGGCACGGCCAGCCCGACGAAGGCGATCGGCCCGGCGGCGGCCACCGCAGCACCGGTGAGCAGCACGCCACCGGCCCCGGCGGCGAGCCGGACCAGTGCGACCCGGTGCCCGAGTCCCCGGGCCACGTCGTCGCCGAGGGCGAGCGCGTCCAGACCGCGGGCGGCCAGCGCGGCCAGCAGCACCCCGGCCACCACGAACGGCAGCACCTGCCCGGCCACGCCGACGCCCCGGCCGGTCAGCCCGCCGACCACCCAGAAGCGGTACTCCTCGAACGTGCGGGCGTCAATGCTGAGCAGCGCGTACACGATGGCGCCGAGACCGGCGTCGAGGGCCGCGCCGACGAGCGCGAGGGTGACCGGGCTGGCGCCCTCGCGGGTGCGGTTGGCGATGGCGAACACGAGCAGCCCGGCGAGCAGCGCGCCGGCGATGCCGAACCAGACGTACCCGGCGAGCGTGCCCACCCCGAACACGGCGATGGCCAGCACCACACCGAACGACGCCCCGGCGCTGATGCCGAGGATGCGCGGCTCGGCCAGCGGGTTGCGGGTCACCGCCTGGAACAGCACCCCGGCCAGCGCCAGCGCCAGGCCGACGACGAGCCCGAGGGCGGTACGCGGCAGCCGCAGTTCCCGGACCACTGTGGTGGCGTCTCCGCCGTCCGGGGACACGAGCGCGTGCCACACCTGGTCGACGGGGAGATGGCGGCTGCCGAGCGCGAGGCTGGCCAGCAGCGCCAGCAGGAGCAGGAGCGCCGCCGCCACGGTGACCGCGACGCGGCGGACGGTGCCGCGGCGGACGGGAGTCCCGGCCCGCGCGGGCCGGACGGCGACGGTGGTCACGAGGGGGCTTCGCCTTCCGATTAGGTGCGCCTTACCTTAGCTGACCTGGTAAGGCGTACCTAAGCGGGCACTGTCGATGGGGTTGCGCCTCCACCGGGGGGAGGCGCGATGGTGGGCGCATGGACGGTGCGGAGCGCTACTCGATCGGTGACCTGGCCCGGCGGACCGGGCTGCCGGTGAAGACCATCCGGTTCTGGTCCGACCGCGGCATCGTGCCGCCCACCGACCGGGGACCGGCCGGCCACCGCCGCTACGACGCGGCGGCGGTGGCCCGGCTCGACCTGGTACGGACGTTGCGCGAGCTGGGCGTGGACCTGCCCACCGTGCGCCGGGTGGTGGCGCGGGAGGTCAGCCTGGCCGAGGTCGCCTCGGCGCACGCGGACGCGTTGACCGCGCAGATCCGCCTGCTGCGGTCACGCCGCGCGGTGCTGACAGTGATCGCCCGGCGCGGGGCCTCCCCGTCCGAGGCCGACCTGCTGCACCGGCTGGCCTGCCTGGCCGCGCGGGAGCGGCGGCGGCTGGTCGACGAGTTCCTCGACGCGGCGTTCGGCGGCCTGACCGATCCGGGGTTCGCGGGGATCAGGCGGTCGCTCACGCCGGAACTGCCCGACGATCCGGACGACGGCCAGATCGAGGCGTGGGTGGAGCTGGCCGAGCTGGCCCTGGACCCAGGATTCCGGGCCGGGCTGCGCCGGCTGGCCGAGCAGCACGCGGCGGACCGGGAAGGCGCCGAGGGCGTACGCCGGGACGTGGTCGCCGTGGTCCGGGAGGAGGTGGCCCCGGCGCTCGCCGACGGCATCGAGCCGGCCGCGCCGGAGGCCGATCCGATCCTGGCCCGGGCGGCGGGCCGGTACGCGCGGCTCTGCGGCCGCTCGGACGACGCCGACCTGCGCCGGCGGATGCTGGACCGGTTGCGGACCGCGAGCGACCCTCGCCGGGAGCGGTACCTGGAGCTGCTCTCCGTGGTCAACGGGTGGCCACCGGCCGAGAGCCTGGCGCCGGTGCTGGACTGGTCGATCCGGGCACTGCGCGCCCGGCAGCACCTAGCCTGAGGACATGCGATTCGACAGGCACACGGTGGTGCTCCTGGTCCGCCCGGACGACGCGCCGGACCTGCCGCAGGACGCCCTCGACCGGATCCAGGACGCGCACCTGGCGCACCAGGCCGGGCTGGTGGAGCAGGGCGCGGTGCTGGCGGCGGGGCCGTTCCTGGACGGCGACGACGGGCGTGTCCGCGGTTTCGTGGTGCTGTCGGTGGACCCGCAGATGGCCCGTGAGCTGTACGCGAACGACCCGGCGGTCCGCGCGGGACGACTCGTCGCGCAGGTCAGCAGCTGGATGGTGCCGGAGGGCCAGGTCCGCTTCGAGCAGGTGCCGGTCCCCCGCTCGATGCTGGAGGCAGCGGCCGGCGACTGAGTGTCGCGGCCGGCAGCGCCCGGGGCGGGGCGCGGTCAGTCCTCCGGGGCCTGCCGGCTGCCCGGCACCACAGGCGTCGGCCACACCCCGGCGCGGGCGGCCACCGGCACCTCGACCTGCTGGTCGGCCCAGACGTACGTCTCGGGCAGCAGGTCGGTGATCGGGATCGCGCGCAGCCCGTCGGGCGGGCCGACGATCACCTTGATCGACGGGAAGTAGTCGAGCAGCACCTGACGGCAGCGTCCGCACGGCGGGAGGACGCCCCGGCCGCGGTCCCCCACCGCGACGATCGCCTCCAGTTCGCCCGCGCCCTGGGTCGCGGCGGCGCCGAGTGCGACCACCTCGGCGCACGGGCCGCCGGTGAAGTGGTAGACGTTCACGCCGCTGAACACCCGGCCGTCGGTGCTGCGTACGGCGGCGGCGACTGTGTGGTTGTCGCTGCGGCAGCGCAGCTTCGCGACGGCGGTGGCGGCCTGCACGAGCGCCCGGTCGGTGTCCCGCATGATCATCCCCGCCCCTCGTCGGCCTCGTCCGTCGGCCTCGTCGGCGGCAACTTTATCCGGCGGGGACGGCCGCACCAGGGAGGGCACGCCCAGCGCCGGTAACCCGGGGGCGGTCCGCCGCGCGGCTGCCTATCCTTGGCGACGACATGCAGAATCCAGCCGTACCCGCCGCCCCTGAGACCGCCCGCGACCTGCACCGCCGCCTCGCCCCCCTGATGTTCCGCGATCAGCGCCGGATCCAGCGGCGGCTCGACGGCGTGCGCCGGCTGCGCGACCCGCAGCGGCGGGAGGCGGCGCTGGCCGAGATCGCGGCCGAGGTGACAGGGGCCGAGGCGCGGCTGGAGTCGCGCCGCGCGGCCGTCCCGGCGATCACCTACCCGCCGCAGTTGCCGGTCAGCGAGCGCAAGGACGACATCGCCGCCGCGATCCGCGACCACCAGGTGGTGATCGTGGCCGGTGAGACCGGCTCCGGGAAGACGACCCAGCTCCCCAAGATCTGCCTGGAGCTGGGGCGCGGGATCACCGGCCTGATCGGGCACACCCAGCCCCGACGGCTGGCGGCCCGCACCGTCGCCGACCGGATCGCCGACGAACTCGGCACCGAGCTGGGCGACGTGGTCGGCTACAAGGTGCGCTTCACCGATCAGGTGGGCGACAACAGTCTGGTCAAGCTGATGACCGACGGCATCCTGCTGGCCGAGTTGCAGACCGACCGGATGCTGCGGCAGTACGACACGCTGATCATCGACGAGGCGCACGAGCGCAGCCTCAACATCGACTTCATCCTCGGCTATCTCAGGCAGCTCCTGCCCCGACGGCCCGACCTCAAGGTCGTCATCACCTCGGCCACCATCGAGACCGACCGGTTCGCGAAACACTTCGCCGACGCCGAGGGCAACCCGGCGCCGGTGGTCGAGGTGTCCGGGCGCACGTACCCGGTGGAGGTCCGCTACCGGCCGCTGGTCGAGGTCACCGAGGCCGACGAGGAGGACGAGGCCGACGAGGAGAACGTCCGGGACCAGATCCAGGCCATCGGCGACGCGGTCGAGGAACTGGCCGCCGAGGGGCCCGGCGACATCCTGGTGTTCCTCAGCGGCGAGCGGGAGATCCGCGACACCGCCGACGCGCTGGGCAAGCTGGTGCAGTCCAAGCGGTCGCTGCTCGGCACCGAGATCCTGCCGCTGTACGCCCGGCTGTCCACCGCCGAGCAGCACCGGGTCTTCGCCGCGCACTCCAACCGCCGGGTGGTGCTGGCCACGAACGTCGCGGAGACCTCGCTGACGGTGCCCGGCATCAAGTACGTGGTGGACCCGGGCACCGCCCGGATCTCCCGCTACTCCAGCCGGCTCAAGGTGCAGCGGCTGCCGATCGAGCCGGTCTCGCAGGCCAGCGCCAACCAGCGCAAGGGCCGCTGCGGGCGTACCTCGGACGGCATCTGCATCCGCCTCTACGACGAGCAGGACTTCGACTCCCGCCCCGAGTTCACCGACCCGGAGATCCTGCGGACCAACCTGGCCTCGGTCATCCTCCAGATGACCTC
Source organism: Micromonospora sp. RV43 (assembly GCF_001029515.1). NCBI lineage: Bacteria > Bacillati > Actinomycetota > Actinomycetes > Micromonosporales > Micromonosporaceae > Micromonospora > Micromonospora sp. RV43. The sequence continues at coordinate 4,524 of NZ_LEKG01000255.1, forward strand.
GATCGGGCTCGGCGACGTCGCGGCGTTCCCGTTCATCGACCCGCCGGACCGGCGCAACGTCACCGACGGCGTGAACCTGCTGCACGAGCTGGGTGCGCTCGACCCGGCCGAGACCGACCCGGCGAAGCGGCTCACCGCGCTGGGCCGGCGGCTGGCCCAGCTCCCGGTCGACCCCCGGCTGGCCCGGATGGTCCTCGAGGGCGAGCGCAACGGCTGCGCCACCGAGGTCGTGGTGATCGCCGCCGCGCTGTCCATCCAGGATCCGCGGGAACGCCCGGCCGACAAGCAGGCCCAGGCCGACCAGGCGCACGCCCGGTTCGCCGACAAGGAGTCCGATTTCGTCGCGTACCTGAACCTGTGGCGCTACCTGCGGGAGAAGCAGCGGGAGCTGTCGTCCAGCGCGTTCCGCCGGATGTGCAAGGCCGAATACCTCAACTACCTCCGGGTACGCGAGTGGCAGGACATCGTCAGCCAGTTGCGCCAGGTGCTGCGTACCTCCGACAAGGGTGAGGGCCGGCGCGGCGCCGGCGCCGACCTGCCGGAGGAGATCGACACCCCGAAGGTGCACCAGTCGCTGCTGCCCGGCCTGCTGTCGCACCTCGGCCTCAAGGACGCGCAGAAGCACGAATACCTGGGCGCTCGGGGCGCGAAGTTCGCGATCTTCCCCGGGTCGGTGCTGTTCAGGAAGCCGCCGCGCTGGGTGATGGCGGCCGAGCTGGTGGAGACGTCCCGGCTGTGGGGGCGGGTGGCCGGGCGGGTCGAGCCGGAGTGGGTCGAGCCGCTGGCCCAGCACCTGGTGAAGCGCAGCTACAGCGAGCCGCACTGGGAGAAGAAGCAGGCCGCGGTGATGGCCTACGAGAAGGTCACGCTGTACGGCATCCCGATCGTCACCTCCCGCAAGGTGAACTTCGGGCGGATCGACGCAGGTCTGAGCCGGGAGCTGTTCATCAGGCACGCCCTGGTCGAGGGCGACTGGCAGACCCACCACCAGTTCTGGCGGGACAACCAGAAGCTGCTGACCGAGATCGAGGAGCTGGAGAACCGGGCCCGGCGCCGCGACATCCTGGTCGACGACGAGACCATCTTCGCCTTCTACGACCAGCGGATCCCCGCCGACGTGGTCTCCGGACGGCACTTCGACTCGTGGTGGAAGAAGACCCGCCGGGAGCAGCCCGACCTGCTCACGTTCACCCGCGAGCTGCTCGTCAACGACGGCCGGGGCGGGGTGGACGAGGAGGACTTCCCGGACCAGTGGCGGGCCGACGGCGTGACGCTGCCGCTGACGTACACGTTCGACCCGACCGCGCCCACCGACGGCGTCACAGTGGACATCCCGCTGCCGCTGCTCAACCAGGTGCCGGCGGAGAGCTTCGACTGGCAGGTGCCGGGGCTGCGCGAGGAACTGGTGATCGCGCTGATCCGGTCGCTGCCCAAGCCGGTACGGCGCAACTTCGTCCCGGTGCCCGACTACGCGCGCGCCGCGCTCGCCGCGATCACACCGGGCGAGGAGCCGCTGCTGGCCGCGCTGACCCGGCAGCTGCGCCGGATGACCGGGGTGACGGTCCCGGCCGACGCGTGGGACCTCGGCAGGCTGCCGCCGCACCTGCGGGTCACGTTCCGGGTGCTCGGCGACGACGACAAGCCGGTCGCCGAGGGCAAGGACCTGCCGGCGCTGCAACGCGAGCTGCGCCAGGAGGTACGCCAGGTCGTGGCCGCCGCCGCGCCCGACGTGGCCCGGGCCGGGCTGACCGAGTGGTCGATCGGCGCGCTGCCGCGCACCATCGAGCAGGTACGCGCAGGCTTCGCGGTGACCGCGTACCCGGCGCTGGTGGACGAGGGCGCGACGGTCGGGGTGAAGGTGTTCGACTCCGCCGCCGAGCAGGAGGCCGCGCACTGGGCGGGCACCCGGCGGCTGCTGCGGCTGACGATGCCGTCACCGGCGAAGTTCCTCCAGGGGCGGCTGAGCAACGAGGCGAAGCTGGCGCTGTCCCGCAACCCGCACGGCAGCGTGCCGGAGCTGATCGAGGACGCGGCCGGCGCGGCGATCGACAAGCTGATCGGCGACGCGGGCGGCCCGGCCTGGGACGCCGAGGGCTTCGCCGCACTGCGCGACAGGGTCCGCGCCGACCTGGTGGACACCGTGGTCGAGGTGATGGAGCGGGTACGCCGGGTGCTCGCTTCCGCGTACGCGGTGGAGCAGCGGCTCGGCGCCACCCGCAACCTCGCCGTGGTGGCCGCGCTGGCCGACATCCGCAACCAGCTAACCGGCCTGGTGCACAAGGGTTTCATCACCGAGACGGGGTACGCGCGCCTGCCCGACCTGCTGCGCTACCTGACCGCGATCGAGCGGCGGCTGGACCGGTTGCCGGGCAACCCGCAGCGGGACAAGCAGCAGCAGGACCGCGTCGCCGTGGTGCAGAAGGAGTACCAGGACATGCTGGCCGCGCTGCCCCCGCCGCGACGTGCCTCGGCGGCGGTCCGCCAGATCCGCTGGATGATCGAGGAGCTGCGGGTGAACGTCTTCGCCCAGGCCCTGGGAACCCCCTACCCCGTCTCGGAGCAGCGAATCTACCGAGCCATGGACGACGCCGAGGCCCGCTGACCCACCC
>NZ_LEKG01000256.1:0-7078 GCF_001029515.1 Micromonospora sp. RV43
GCTCGGGGGACGGGGCCGGCTCGGACAAGGGACGCTCCTCGATCACAGGGTTTCGTCACTGTAGGGCCCATCAGGTGTCCGTCGCCGCCCCGGTTGTCCTTTCGGTCATGCCGCCCCGGCCGATCGGCGCGGATCGAACCTTTGGCGGCTCGCGGCCGTACCAGTGCGCGGGAGGTCGATCACATGGCCGCACGTCGCGCGCTCGCCGCGCTCGCCGCCGTCGCCGCGACGGTGCCGCTGACCGCCGCGCCGGCCGCGGCGCACGGTGCGCCGACCAGCCCGCTGAGCCGGGCCGCCGCGTGCGGGCCCGAGGGTGGCCGGGCGCAGACGCCCGCCTGCCGGGCCGCGGTCGCCGCCGGAGCGGCGGTACGCGAGTGGGACAACATCCGGGTGGCGCGGATCGACGGGCGGGACCGGGAACGCATCCCGGACGGGGAGCTGTGCAGCGGCGGGCTGTCCGCGTACCGGGGACTGGACCTGGCGCGCGCCGACTGGCCCGCCACCACGCTCACAGCCGGGGCCCGGCACACGTTCCGCTACCGCACCACCATCCCGCACCGGGGCACGTTCCGGTACTACGTCACCACCGGCTCGTACTCGCCTCGGCGTTCGCTGACCTGGGCGGATCTGGAGGAGAAGCCGTTCCTTCAGGTCACCGACCCGCCGATCCGCGCGGGCGCGTACGAGATGCGGGGGCGGCTGCCGGCCGACCGTAGCGGCCGGCACATCGTCTATGTGATCTGGCAGAACTCGGACACCCAGGACACGTACTACTCCTGCTCGGACGTGATCTTCCGGGCGGCACGCGGTGCGTCGGACGCGTCACCGGCAGCGCCGAAGGCGAGCGCGTCGCCTCCGCGTACCCTCGCCGTTCCGGCGGCCGACGACGAGCCGGCGGTGCCGGTCGCGACGGTGACCGACGGCGGACCGCTGTCCCGGCCGCTCCTGGTCGGCGCGGCGGCGCTCGTCGTCGCGCTGCTCGCGGCGGCGGTGGTCGGACTGCGGCGGACCGGCGGGCCGCCGCCCGGGCGGCCGTGCGGTGTCCGCAACCACCGCGCCGGGCGGCGCCGCATCTGGTGACTCAGCCGAGCAGGCGCTCGATCTCGGCCAGGTCGTCCCCGGCGAGGTCGAGGTTGTTCAACGCGGCCACGTTGCCCTCCAATTGCCCGACGCTGCTCGCGCCGATGATGAGGCTGGTCATGCGCGGGTCGCGCAGCGCCCACGCCAGGGCGAGCTGGGCCAGGGTCTGCCCGCGCCGCTGCGCCACCGCGGCGAGCCCCCGGACCGTCGCCATCGTCTCGTCGTCGAGGTCGCTCTCGTTCAGGAAGACGCTCGTGCGCACCCGGGAGTCGGCCGGGATGCCCTTCAGGTAACGGTCGGTGAGCAGGCCCTGGGCGAGCGGGCTGTACGCGATGCAGCCGGCACCGACGCGCTCCAGCGTGTCCAGCAGGCCGTCGCTCTCCGTCCAGCGGTTCATCATCGAGTACGACGGCTGGTTGATCAGCAGCGGCGTGCCCAGGTCGTGGAGGATCGCGGCGGCCCGCTCGGTCTGCTCCGAGTCGTAGTTGGAGATGCCGACGTAGAGCGCCTTGCCGGAGCGGACGATCGCGTCGAGCGCGCCCATCGTCTCCTCCAGCGGGGTCTCCGGGTCGAACCGGTGCGAGTAGAAGACGTCGACGTAGTCCAGCCCGAGGCGGCGCAGCGACTGGTCCAGCGACGAGATCAGGTACTTGCGCGAACCCCACTCGCCGTACGGGCCGGGCCACATCAGATAACCGGCCTTGCTGGAGATCACCAGCTCGTCCCGGTACGGCTTCAGGTCGGTGGCGAGCAGCCGGCCGAAGTTCTCCTCCGCCGAACCGGGCGGCGGGCCGTAGTTGTTCGCCAGGTCGAAGTGGGTGATGCCGAGGTCGAAGGCGCGGCGGACGATGTCGCGCTGCCGCTCGAAGGGGCGGTCCGGTCCGAAGTTGTGCCACAGGCCGAGGGAGATGACAGGCAGCTTCAGCCCGCTCCGGCCGGTGCGCCGGTAGATCATCTCGTGGTAACGGTCGTCGCTGGCGAGGTAGGTCACCAGGCCATTCTGTCCGGACCGGAGTGCGCACGCAGCAGCCCGGGTACGTTCGGCCTCATGCGTTACGTGCGGCTCGACACCCCCAAGCCCATCTCCAAGATCGGCCTCGGCACCTGGCAGTTCGGCTCCAAGGAGTGGGGCTACGGCCCCGAGTACGAGCGCCGCGCCGCCGAGATCGTCCGGCGGGCGCTCGACCTGGGCGTCACCCTGTTCGACACCGCCGAGCTGTACGGCTTCGGCCGCAGCGAGCGCATCCTCGGCGCGGCCCTGGGCGACGACCGGGCCAAGGTCGTGGTCGCCACCAAGATCTTCCCGTTGCTGCCGGTCGCCCCGGTGGTGCAGCAGCGCGCGGTCGCCTCCGCCGCCCGGCTCGGCGTCGACGGCATCGACCTCTACCAGGTGCACCAGGCCAACCCGGTGGTCGCCGACACCACCACCATGCGCGGCATGCGCTCGTTGCAGGACGTCGGGCTGGTCGGCGAGGTCGGCGTCAGCAACTACGGCCTGCGCCGGTGGCGGTTCGCTGAGGCTGCGCTGGGCCGCCGGGTGCTGAGCAACCAGGTCCGCTACAGCATGATCGACCGCGGCCCCGAGGAAGACCTCATCCCGTACGCGGAGCAGGCCGGCCGGATCGTCATCGCGTACTCGCCGCTGGCGCAGGGTTTCCTCTCCGGCCGCTACGACGCCACGAACCCGCCCGCCGGGGCGGTACGCCGGGCCAACCCGTACTTCCTGCCGGAGAACCTGGAACGCGGCACCGCGCTGATCGCCACGCTGCGCGAGGTCGCCGACGCGCACGACGCCACGCCGAGCCAGATCGCGCTCGCGTACGTGCTGCGGCACCCGAACGTGGTGGCCATCCCGGGCGCCTCCGGGGTCGAGCAGATGGAACGCAACGCCGCAGCCGCCGAGATCGACCTGGCCGACGACGAGTACGCCGCACTGGTGGCCGCCGCGCACGCGTTCCGCCCGGTCACCGGGCTGGCCGCCGTACCCCGGATGGTCCGCGCCCGCCTCGGTAAGTGAGTGGCGTTCCGGCGGCTTCCCTTGTCGCGACATCGACGACGGAGGCCGCCGGTCATCGGAGCGCGCTAGCGTGGGTCGGGTGACCGCTCCCAACCAGGTTTCCCCGGTCCCGCCCGCCGACCTGCCGAGCACGCTCGGCGAGCTGCGCGCGGCCGGCCACCGCTACCGCACGGTCAAACAGGAACTCCGAGACAACCTCCTCGCCCGGATGGGCTCCGGCGAGGACCGCTTCCCCGGCATCGTGGGCTACGAGGACACGGTGCTGCCCGAGGTCGAGCGCGCGCTGCTCGCCGGGCACGACATGGTGCTGCTCGGCGAGCGCGGGCAGGGCAAGACCCGGCTGATCCGTTCGCTCGGCGCGCTGCTGGACGAGTGGACCCCGGTGATCCCCGGCTCGGTACTCAACGAGCACCCGATGCACCCGCTCACCCCGGCGTCCCAGGCGCTCGTCGACTCGGCCGGCGACGACCTGGCGATCGGGTGGCTGCACCGCTCGATGCGGTACGGCGAGAAGCTCGCCACGCCGGACACCAGCGTCGGTGACCTGATCGGCGACGTCGACCCGATCCGCCTCGCCCAGGGGCGCACGCTCGGTGACCCGGAGACCATCCACTTCGGGCTCGTACCGCGTACCAACCGGGGCGTCTTCGCCGTCAACGAGCTGCCCGACCTGGCCGAACGCATCCAGGTGGCGCTGCTCAACGTGCTGGAGGAACGCGACATCCAGGTCCGCGGCTACCAGCTACGGCTGCCGCTGGACCTGCTGCTGGTGGCCAGTGCCAACCCGGAGGACTACACCAACCGGGGCCGGATCATCACGCCGCTGAAGGATCGGTTCGGCGCGGAGATCCGTACGCACTACCCGCTCGACCTGGACCTGGAGCTGGCGCTGATCCGGCAGGAGGCCGACCTGGTCGCCGTCGTGCCGGAGCACGTGCTGGAGGTGCTGGCCCGGTTCGCCCGCGACGTGCGGGAGTCGCCGTCGGTCGACCCGCGCTCCGGTGTGTCCGCCCGGTTCGCCATCGCCGCCGCGGAGACGGTGGCCGCCGCCGCGTTGCGTCGTTCGGGTCTGCTGGCCGGTGCTTCTGCCGGCGCTGGTGCCTCGGGTGGGGCGGCCGGGTCGGCGTCCCGGCCGGAGGCGCCTGTGGCCCGGATCGGGGACACCGTGTCGGTGACCTCCACCCTGCGCGGCAAGGTCGAGTTCGAGAGCGGCGAGGAGGGACGCGAGATCGAGGTGCTCGCGCACCTGCTGCGTACCGCCACCGCCGAGACGTTCCGCGCCCGGCTCGCCGGGCTCGACCTGTCCGGCTTCACCGCGATCGTCGCCGAGGGCGGCGCCGTCGAGACCGGCGAACTGGTCTCCTCGTCCGAGCTGCTACGCCAGGTCGGCACCGTGCCGGGGCTGGCCAAGGTGCTCGACCGGCTCGGGCTCGGCGACGCGCCCAGTCCGGAGGAGGCGGCCGCCGGCATCGAGTTCGTGCTGGAAGGGCTGCACCTGACCCGCCGGCTCGGCAAGGACGTCACCGACTCCGGGCGCACCGTCTACGGGGACCGGGACTGACAGTGGCCGGCGGCAACCGCTTCCGGTACGGGCAGTGGCGCGGCGGACCCGACCCGCTCGCCCCGCCGTACGACGTACGCGCCGCTGTGGACGCGGTCGGCTCGGACGTGCTCGCCGGCGGCAGCCTGCGCGAATCGCTGCGCGAGCTGCTGCGACGCGGCCCGCAAGGGCGCGGCGGGCTCGACGACCTGGCCGCCCGCGCCCGCCGCCTGCGCCGGGAGGCACTGCGCCGGGGCGACCTCGACGGCGCCGTCACCCGGGCCCGGGCACTGCTCGACCAGGCGCTCGCCGCCGAACGCGACGAGCTGCGCGGCCGCGACGGCGACGACGCCCGGTTCGCCGAGGCCGTGCTCGACAACCTGCCCCGCTCCACCGCCCGCGCGGTGTCGGAGCTTTCCGAGTACGACTGGGCCAGCGCGGAGGCGCGGCAGACGTACCAGCGGATCCTCGACGGGCTGCGCGGCGACGTGCTGGAGCAGCGATTCGCCGGGCTGCGCGACGCGGCCCGGGCCACCGCCGACCCGGCCGTCCAGCGGCGGCTCGCCGAGATGATGCGCGACCTCAACGACCTGCTCGCCCGGCACGCCCGCTCCGAGGACACCACCGACGCGTTCGCCGAGTTCATGCGCCGCCACGGCGAGTTCTTCCCGGAACGCCCCAGGGACGTCGACGAGCTGATCGACGTACTGGCCCGGCGGGCCGCCGCAGGTGAGCGGCTCATGCGGTCGCTGTCGGACCGGCAACGTGAGGAACTCGCCGGGCTGATGCGCCAGTCGCTCGGCGACCGGCTCTCCGGTGAACTGTCCCAGCTCGACGCGCACCTGCGGTCGCTGCGGCCGGACCTGAACTGGCAGCGCGGCGAGCGGGTCCGCGGCGACCAGCCCCTCGGCTACGGCGAGGCCACCGGCGCGCTGGACGAGATCGCCGAACTCGACGAGCTGCTGGACTCCCTCGACCAGGACCAGCCCGGCGCCACACTCGACGACGTCGACGTGGAGGCGGTCGCCCGTACGCTGGGCCGGGACGCCGCCGACGACGTACGCCGGTTGCAGGAGCTGGAGCGCGAACTGCGCCGCCAGGGCTGGGTCACCCGCGACGCGGACGGGCTGACGCTCAGCCCCAAGGCGCTGCGCCGGCTCGCGAGCACTGCGCTGCGGCGCGTCTTCTCCGACCTGACCGCCGGCCCGCGCGGCCGGCACGACCTGCGCACGGCGGGCGCCGCAGGCGAGGTGAGCGGGGCGTCACGCCCCTGGGAGTACGGCGACGAACAGCCGCTTGACGTGGTGCGCACGCTCACCCGGGCGGTACGACGGGCCGGTCCCGGAGTGCCGGTGCCGCTCGCGGTCGAGGACTTCGAGGTGGTGGAGACCGAACGGCGGGCGTCGGCGGCGGTGGTGCTGTGCGTCGACCTGTCGTACTCGATGATCTCGCAGGGCCGCTGGGGTCCGATGAAGCAGACCGCGCTGGCCCTGTCGCACCTGATGGCGACCCGGTTCCCGCAGGACGCGCTGCAGATCGTCGGCTTCGGCCGGGAGGCGATGCCGCTGACCCAGCAGGAGCTGGCGGCGGTGGAGCCGGACATGCAGCAGGGCACCAACCTCCAGCACGCGCTGCGGATCGCCGGGCGGCACCTGCGCCGCCACCCGGGTGCCGAGCCGGTGGTGCTGGTGGTCACCGACGGCGAGCCGACAGCGCACCTGGACCCGGAGGACGGCGAGGCGTACTTCCACTGGCCGCCGCTGCCGGAGACGATCTCGGCGACGATCCGGGAGGTGGACCGGCTGACCCGGTATGGCGCGACGCTCAACCTGTTCATGCTGGGCGACGATCCAGGGCTGCGCCGGTTCGTGGATGCGGTGGCGCGGCGTTCGGGTGGCCGGATGTTCACCCCGGACCTGGACGACCTGGGCGAGTACGTCGTCTCCGACTACCTACGCGCCCGCCACGGCCGTCGCTGAGCTTGCGCCCGCGCGCCTGCGCTCTCGCGTCCTCTCGCCCGCGCGCTCTCGCCCGCGCGCTCTCGCGCTCTCGTCGATCTTGGAGTTGTGGCGCCCATGATGCCCGGTTTGCGGCTTTAGCGAGGTGCCACAACTCCAAGGTCGGCGGGCCTCTCCTGGAGCCTTGGCGAGTCCTCGTCAGCTCGGGCACAAGAGCCGCCCGGGATCCCCCGGGGCATCCGCGATCTTGCACTTTCGTACCCCGCAACCGCGCGAATGGGGCATCTGAAGGGCTCGAACCGCAAGATCGCGCAGGTGATCCGGTGTGCCGTCCTCTCGCCCGGGTCGGCCCCGCCTGGCTCGGGGTCGATCATGAAGTTGGCGGTGTTTGGTGTCCGGTTTGTCGGCGTCAACTTCATGATCGACGGCGCGAGGTGCGGGGCGCGGGAGTGTTGTGACCGTGTGGGCGGGGGTGTCCGGTTC
>NZ_LEKG01000257.1:0-6986 GCF_001029515.1 Micromonospora sp. RV43
CGCCGGCCGGCTCCGGCGGCGAGCCGGTGCGGGCGCAGCCGTCCGCCGCTCACCGTCTCCTCGGTGAGCACGCCGGCCACGACCAGGAAGGCGCCTGCGGAGCCGCCGTGGTCGTGCAGGTCGGTGACCTGTCCGGGCAGCCAGCTCAGCGCCCACACCTCGTGCGCGTCGTCGGCGTCCAGCCGGGCGTACCAGCGCTGCGGCGCATCGAACCGCAACGGCACCGGCCAGCCGTCCGGGTTCGCCCAGCGGGCGGCGACGGCGAGCAGGTCGGGCGGTGCGGTGCTGGTCATCGGCGGTGCGTCCTCACGGTGCGGAGCGGGTGTACCCGCACAGCTTAGACGGCAAAGCCTATCGGCTTAGTAGGTAATACCGAATGCTGGGACGTCGGGCGCGGCTCAGCGGAGGACCGGCGGATCCACCTTGTAACCCGGCACGGACGGCCAGCGGACGGTGAGCACCGTGGACTCCCGCTCGGCGTACCAGGAGTGGTCCACGCCCCTGCCCCACACCACGTAGTCACCGGGCGCGCGCAGCACCACCGTGCGGTCCGGCAGCTCGATCCGGAACGCGCCGCTGATCAGCACCAGCAGGGCGGTACGCCGCTCACCGGTGGCCCACCGGGACCGGGTCTCCCCCGCCGGGTGCACGCCCCACTTCACCTCGACGTCGGTGCTGTGCCGCACGTCCCCGGCCGGCTTGAAGTGGCCCAGCAGCCAGCCCGCGTCGGTCGCGCCGTCCACCGCCGCGTTGCCCACGTACACCCGATCATCCATGCGCGCGCCTCCCGTGCCCGGCTGCGCAAGCTACCAGGCGCGCCCGGCCGCGACGCCATAGCCTGGGCGGATGCCCGACGAACTCGACGACGAGACCATCGCCTTCGCCCACCGGATGTTCGACCTGGCACGGGCCGGCGCCGCCGAGGAGCTGGCGGCCAACGTGGACGCCGGGCTGCCGGTCAACCTCACCAACGCCAAGGGCGACACGCTGCTGATCCTCGCCGCGTACCACGCCCACCCGGACACGGTGGCCGCGCTGCTGGCCCGGGGCGCCGACCCGGCCCGGGTCAACGACAGGGGGCAGACCGCGCTCGCCGCGGCCGTGTTCCGGCGCCAGGAGGCGGCGGTCCGCGCGCTGCTCGACGCCGGCGCCGACCCGGACCACGGCGCCCCGTCCGCGGTCGAGACCGCACGGTTCTTCGAGCTGCCCGACATGCTGGCGCTGCTCGGCCGCGCATGAGCGGCGGGCGGTATACAGGGACGGTGGAGGATCCCGTACCCGAGCAGATGCGCACGGCGGCCGCGGCGTTCCTGGCGGCACTGGACGAGCCGGCCCGCGACGCCGCCCGGCACGCCTTCGACGACGAGCCGGCCCGCCGGTGGCTGGAGTACCGGCCGCGGCCCCGGCCCGGCGTCACGCTCGCCGGCCTGGACGTCACCGCCCGCAAGGCCGCGCACCGGCTGCTCGCCACCGCGCTCAGCCCGGCCGCGTACGCGCAGGCCATGGCCGTGATGGCCCTGGAAGAGGTGCTGGACCGGGCCGAGGACTGGCGGCGCGGCCGGCACAGCGGCGACTACTGGGTGGCCGTCTTCGGCGACCCGGCCCGCGACGACGACTGGGCGTGGCGGTTCGAGGGACACCACCTGTCGGTGAGCATGACAGTCGCCGACGACCGGGTCTCCCCCGCGCCGGTGTTCCTCGGCGCCAACCCGGCCACCGTCCGGCATTCCGGGCGCCCGGTCTCCCGGCCCCTGGGCCCCGAGGAGGACCTGGCCCGCGAACTGCTCGACGTGCTCGGACCGGCCGGCCGGTCCGCCGCGATCATCGCCGAGGAGGCGCCGGCCGACATCATCAGCGCCACCCGCGCCACCGCACCGGGCCGGCTCGACCCGCCCGGCGTACCCCGAGGGCGGCTGCGGCCCACCGGCCGGGCGCTGCTCGACCGGCTGGTCGCGCTCTACCTGGACCGGCTGCCGCCGGAGCTGGCGGCCCGGGAGGCCGACCGGCTCGACGGCGGCGAGCTGCACTTCGCCTGGGCCGGCCCGGTCGAGCCGGGCCGGCGGCACTACTACCGGGTGCAGGGCGACGACCTGCTGATCGAGTACGACAACACCACCGACGACGGCAACCACGCGCACACCGTGCTGCGCCGCCCCGCCGGTGACTTCGGCGCCGACGTGCTGGCCGCGCACCACGCCGCGGCGCACCGGCCCGGCCCGCTCAGCCCCGGTGCGCCTCGATGAGGAAACGGCGGGCGTACGCGACGAACGGCCCCTCGGCGCGGATCCGCTCGTCCAGGCGGCGCAGCTCGTCGGCGTAACGGCCGACTGTGAAGCCGGGCACCGTCCAGACCACCTTGCGCAGGAACCAGACCACCGCGCCGACGTCGTGGAAGACGGTACGCAGCGTCGCCTCGCGCAGGTCGACGACTGTGAGCCCGGCGGCCCGCGCGTCGGCGACCGCCACCTCCGGGTGCCGGTGCTCCGGTGGCGGCAGCGGCCCGAGGATCGCCTCGCTCAGCTCCCGCACCGTGCCGGGGCCGATCTGCTGGGACAGGTAGGTGCCGCCGGGGCGCAGCACCCGGGCCACCTCGTCCCACCAGGTGTGCACCGGATGACGGCTCACGACCAGGTCGAAGGCGGCATCCCGGAACGGCAGCGGCGGCCGGTCGGCCACCCGTACCACTGTCGCGCCGAGCGGACGCAGGTTGCGCCGGGCCACCGGCACGTTCGGCGGCCACGCCTCGGTGGCGACCAGCAGCGGCGGCGGCGCGGGCACCTCGGCCAGCACCTCTCCCCCGCCGGTGTCGACGTCCAGCGCCGCCCTCACGGCGGCCATCCGGTCGCCCACCAGGCGTGCGTACCCCCAGGGCGGGCGCTCCTCGGTGGCGCGGCCGCGCAGCCAGTCGAAGCCCCAGCCCTCCACCGGCGCGGCCTCGGCCTCGGCTACGAGTTCGGAGAACGTGCGGACCATGCCCGCGAGCCTGCCGCCCGGCGACGGCCGCGGCAACGGATTTCGGCCGGGTCAGAACGGGCGCGGGCGGGCGATCTCGACTGTGGACCCGGGGGGCACGTCGCCGAACGTCTCGAAGCCGGTCGGCTCGGTGGCCCGGTCGAACTGCTGCATCAGCCGCGCGCCCAGGGCCACGCCGACCGCACCGACGGCGAGCGCGACGAGTTCGGCGGCGAGCAGGGCGCCGTTCGCGCCGCGCTGCGGGGCGTTCGCCCGGATCAGGCAGGACAGCAGGAACAGCCCCGCCATCACGGCGTTGACGAGGTTGAACGTCAGGACGGTCCGGCTGGTGCGCCCGGCGCGGACGTCCCACAGGTCGACCAGGCCGGCGACGGTGGTGAGCCCGGCGGCGACGAGCGCGGCCACCGCGGTCCAGTAGCCCACCTCACCGAGGAACGCCGGACCGCCCGCCACGTCGGCCAGGTCGAAGACCGCGGCGCAGACGAACAGGCCGAACGGGAACGTGACAAGCATCGGTTGGATGGGATGCCCCTGCACCCGCAGTCGGCTCTGCATCGCTTCCTCCCCAGGTCGGCGCAGCTCACCAGTCCAGAGTGCTACCCGAGGCGCCGCGGGGTGAAACGACTGTCGCTCAGTTGTCCCGGGGCCGGGAGACGGTCAGCACGAGCCGCTCGGCCACCTCGCGCAGCGGGATGTCCAGCGAGGACGCGGCGCTGCGCAGCACCCGCAGCGCCTCCGGGGCGGGACAGCCGCGCTGCGTCATGATCACACCGACGGCCTGCCCGACCACTCCCCCGGCCAGCAGCGAGTCGTCGATCTCACCGGCCCGGCTGGCGGCCCGCTCACGGTCGCGCGCGGCGGCCAGCAGCAGCCCGGCGTGCTCGGCGAGCAGCATCGCGGTGAGCTGGTGCCGGGGGGTGAGCGCGTCGGGCGACTCGGCGTACAGGTTGATCGCGCCGATGACCTGCTCGTCCACGTCGACCGGCGCGGAGATCACCCCGTGCACGCCGAGCACGCGGGCCCGCTCGCTCCAGGCCGGCCAGCGCGTCTCGTCGGACAGCCCGCTCGCGATGATCATCTCCCGTCGGCGGATCGCCGTCAGGGCCGGTGTGTCCGGGCCGTGCCGCAGGTCGTCCAGCTCGGCCCGGTCCGGGTCGGAGGCGGCCACCCCGGCGGGCTCACCGGCGCGCAGCGCGGTGAAGCCGCAGCAGTCCACGCCCGGCACGGCGTCGCGGGCGATCCGGACCAGGCGGTCGAGCGCCTCGTCGAACCCGGCCACGCCGATCAGACCGGCGGTCAGCTCGCGCAGCAGCGCGGCCGTCTCCAGCACACCGAGGTTGTCGATCATGGGTTGGCGCGTGTCGAGGTTCACCGGGCCGGGGCCTCCACCGTCCCCGCGTACGTCCACGCGGTCTCCCCGTCCGGCACCGTTGCCTGTCCCATGTCCGTCCCTCCTGTGGCCGGGCCCCGGCCTACTACCCTCGCAGACCGCGGGCGAAACCGCGCAAAAAGGCCCCTCCCGGTTGCACCGGAAGGGGCCTTCGGCGCGGGTCAGCGCGACCCGGAGATGAGCCGCCGGCCCACCGAGGCGATCAGCCGGTCCAGCTCCGAGCCGAACGGGTTGTCGTGCACCAGGTACGTCCAGGTGGCGCTCGGCCGCACCAGCTTCGACGAGTCCGGCTCCCAGCCCTCGTCGAACTCGGTCTCCTCGAACGTGGCCACGGTCCGCGTCTCGATCTCGGGCACCAGCGCGTTGAACGCCGGCACCGCGCTGCGGTGGAACTCGTCGAGCGGGTCGAGCCGGCCCAGCGCCCGCAGGTGCACGCCCTCGCGTACCTCGGACAGCTCGGCCAGGTGGTCGGCCCAGAGCCGGTCCAGGTGATAGAGGGCGATCTTGCGGGCCACGTCGGCGAGCAGGTCCTCGTCCATCTCGCCGGCCTTCTCCGGCACCCGCTCCAGCAGCATCAGCGCGGCGATGTCGCTGGTCAGCAGCCGCTCCCGGCGCTCGGCGAGCGCCTTGCGCTGCTGCTCGATCACCTGGCTGTAGCGCCACGTGTTGCGGTGGATCTCGTGGTTGACGCCCTCGGCGACGCGCTGGGCGTGCTCGACCGCGTAGTCGACCTGCGGGTCGGTGACCAGGCCGTCGGCGTTCATCCGGGGCGAGGCCGGCACGGTGTCGCCGGCGTGCCGGACCACCAGGTCGTCCTCCAGGCTGACGAAGAACACCGACCCGCCCGGGTCGCCCTGCCGGCCGGCCCGGCCGCGGAGCTGGTCGTCGACCCGGCGGCTGTCGTGCCGGCCGCTGCCGATCACGTACAGGCCGCCCAGTTCCGCCACCCGGTCCCGGTCGGCCTGGTCGCTGCCGCCCAGCCGGATGTCCACGCCCCGGCCGGCCATCTGGGTGGAGACCGTCACCGCGCCGTACGCGCCGGCCTCCGCGATGATGCCGGCCTCCTCGTCGTCGTTCTTGGCGTTGAGGACCACGCAGGAGACGCCGGCGGCGTTGAGCGCGGCGGCCAGCCCTTCGGACTCCTTGACGTCGAGCGTGCCGACCAGCACCGGCCGCCCCGCCTGGTGGCAGCGCGTGATCTCGTCGACCAGCGCCTCCTCCTTCTCGGCGCGGGTGGCGTAGATCCGGTCCGGCTCGTCCTCGCGGACGCAGGGGGTGTTCGGCGGGATCACCGCGACCTCGAGGCCGAAGAACTCGCGGAGCTGGTCGCCGACGAGCACCGCGGTCGCGGTCATGCCGCAGACAGTCGGGTAGAGCGCGATGTACGCCTGCACGGTGATCGTGCCCAGCACCTCGCCCTCGGCGGTGGCGTCCAGGCCCTCCTTCGCCTCGACCGCGGCCTGGAGCCCGTCCGGCCAGCGGCGGCGCTGGGCGACCCGGCCGCGCATCTCGTCGATCAGCTCGACCGAGTCGTCCCGGACGATGTAGTCCACGTCCCGGTGCAGCAGGGCGTGCGCGTGCAGCGCCACGTTCACCGCGGAGAGCTGCCCGACGTGCTCCTCGTCGTACAGGTCGATGCCGCCGAGCTTGGCCTCGACGGTGGCCAGGCCGACCGAGGTGAAGGCGACGCTGCGGCCGTCCTCGGCGACCGTGTAGTGCTTGCCCTTGCGCAGCCCGCGCACGAGCGCGGCCGCGGCGTGCACCGGGTCCTGCTCGCCGCCGACCGCGCCGGCCAGCACCATCGGCACCCGGGCCTCGTCGATCAGGATCGAGTCGGCCTCGTCCACGATCGCGGTCTTCAACGGCGGCTGCACCCGGTCGGCCAGGTCGGTGACGAGCTGGTCGCGCAGGAAGTCGAAGCCGGCCTCGCTGACCGACACGTAGGTGACGTCGCAGCCGTACGCGGCGCGCCGCTCCTCGGGCGTGGACGCCTCGTTGACCCAGCCGACGGTCAGCCCGAGCAGGTCGTAGACGGGCGTCATCCACTCGGCGTCGCGGCGGGCCAGGTAGTCGTTGACGGTGAGCACGTGCACCGGGCCGTTGCCCAGCCGCACGTGCCCGTACGCGGCGACAGTCGCGGTGAGCGTCTTGCCCTCACCGGTGGCCATCTCGGCGACCTTGCCGGACAGCAGCGCCATCGCGCCGAGCAGCTGCACGTCGTAGGGGCGCTGGTCGAGCCCGCGCCGGGCCGCCTCGCGGCCGATCGCGCAGATCTCCTCGTACCCTGTGGCCCGGCCGGCGGCCTCGGTCAGCTCGGCGTCGGAGAGCTGCTCCAGGTCCGCCTCGCGCGCCTCGATCGCCGGCAGCAGCTTCTCCAGCGGCGCCAGGTCGACAGTCGTCCCCGGGCGCTGGAGGAACCGGCGGAACCTGGTCTTCAACCGTTGCGACACACCCATGAGCGGCAACGGTACGCGAACCGGAGCCGATTGTGACCCCCGCCCGCCGCGCGCCGGGTTCCGCCCTTCGCGTCCGCTTCGGTCGATCATGAGGTTGGCGGCGTCCGGCGTCCGTTTTGTCGCCGCCAACCTCATGATCGACGCCCTGGAAAGGGGGCGGGTGGGGT
>NZ_LEKG01000258.1:0-6896 GCF_001029515.1 Micromonospora sp. RV43
CCACCCGCCCCTCACTCCCGGTGATTTCGCCGCCGCCCCAGCCGTAACCGGCGACCGGCGCGGTCCGTTTCTCCGGGTGCGACCAGTGGTTGTCCCGGCGTCCCCCGGGCCACCCGGTCCGGCGGGTCAGGTCGGCCGTTCCGGTCGGCCCTGGGCCACACGCTGCCACCGGTCGCTGGTGACGACGACGGCCGCCCGGCCGTGACCAGCGAGAGGGGGTGCCGCGGTGGACAGCGACCTCTTCTCCCGTCGGCGAGCCGAGCGCTTCGCGCAACTCCTCGACGAGGCCAACGGCGGACGCCGGCACCACGTCCGGTCCAAGGCGGACGGTGAGCTCACCGCACTCGTCGAGGTGAGCCGCCGGCTCACCGCAGAGCGGCCCGACGTCGAGGTGGACGCCGAGTTCCGTACCGGCCTGCGGGCGATGCTCGTGGCCACCGCCGAACGCGAGGGCGTCGGCGCTCCGGCCAGGACCGCCACCTCCGGCGTACGCGGTGCGCTGCTCCCCGCCATCACCGGCCGCCGGGCGCGGGCCCGGGGCGCGATCCTGGTCGGCGTGGCCGCCGGGGCGGTCGCCCTCTCCGGTATCTCCGCCGCCAGCGAGAACGCGCTGCCCGGCGACGCCCTGTACGGCATGAAGCGCTCCACCGAGCGCGCCCAGCTCGCGCTCGCCAGCTCGGACATCAGCCGAGGCCAGCTCTTCCTCGACTTCGCCCGCACCCGGCTCGACGAGGCCGCCTCGGTGCGCGACGACCGCATCGGTTTCAGCGCCGTCCTGGACGACATGGACGCGGACACCCGCCAGGGCGTACGCCTGCTGACCACTGTCGCCGCGCAGCGCTCGGACCCGACGGCGCTGGACGCGGTGGACACGTTCCTCGCCGGCCAGCGCCGGGTGGTCAGCGGCCTGCTCGACCGGCCCGACCACGCCGACCGGGACCGCACCCGCCGCTCGCTGTCCCTGCTCGACGCGGCGGGCAAGCGCGCCGACGCGCTCCGCGAGGCGATCGCCTGCGGGCTGCCCGCGCCGCAGGCCAGCGACATGCTCGGGCCCGCTCCGGCCACCTGCCCGGCCGACCGCTGAGCGGCGGACGCCTACCGCGCCACACTTCTCCCGGCGGACACCCGGCCGTCACATCGTGCCGGATACGCTCGACGAGGAGGGCGTACGCCGTCGTCGAGGCAGGGAGGTCGCCGTGGCCGGGAGCCGGAAGGTGACCGTCAGCACCGACGCGCACGGGCACACCGCGGGCTGGTCGGAGACCCCCTCGGCACCGGCGACCACAGTCACGCCCGACCCCACCGCGGCCGCGTTCTTCGACGTGGACAACACGATGATGCAGGGCGCGTCGATCTACTGGTTCGCCCGCGGGCTGGCCGCCCGGAAGTACTTCACCACCGGGGACCTGGCCCGGTTCGCCTGGCAGCAGGCACGGTTCCGGCTGCTCGCCACCGAGCACGCGGGCGACATGTCGCAGGCCAAGGAGGCCGCGCTCGCCTTCGTCCAGGGCTGGCGGGTCGACGACATGGAACGCCTCACCGACGAGATCTTCGACGAGCTGATGGCGCCGCGCATCTGGGCCGGCACCCGTCGCCTGGCCCAGCGTCACCTCGACGCGGGCGAGCGGGTCTGGCTGGTCAGCGCCGCCCCGGTGGAGATCGGCCGGGTGATCGCGACCCGGCTCGGCCTGACCGGCGCGATCGGCACTGTGGCCGAGGTGGTCGACGGCGCGTACACCGGGCGGCTGGTCGGTGACCTGATGCACGGGCCGGCGAAGGCCGAGGCGGTCACCCAGCTCGCCGCCGTGGAAGGGCTGGACCTGGCCCGGTGCGCGGCCTACAGCGACTCGGCGAACGACCTGCCGATGCTCCGCGCGGTCGGCCGCGCGGTGGCCGTCAACCCCGACCCGGCGCTGCTGCGGCAGGCCCGCGAGCAGGGCTGGGACGTGCGCGACTTCCGCACCGGGCGCCGGGCCGTACGCATCGCCGTGCCCTCCACCGCGGCGGCCGGGCTGCTCGCCGGCGCGGTCACGGCCGGTCTGGCGCTGCACCGGCGCCGCCACCGCGACGCCTGACCGGCGCGGCCCGGCTCAGGGGCCGAACGGGTCCGGCCGGCGTTCGAGCAGCTTGTGCAGCGTCTGCTGGATCGTCTCCCGCACCTGGTCGGCGAGGTTGAACACCACGAGCGGGTCGTCCGCCGCGTCACGCAGGTGCGCGGTCGGGATCGGCGGGCAGAACTCGATCAGCCACTTGCTCGGCAGCGGCACCATGCCCAGCGGCCCCAGCCAGGGGAACGTCGGCGTGACCGGGAAGTACGGCAGTTTGAGCAGCCGGGCCAGCGGCTTGATGTCGGCGAGCATCGGATAGATCTCCTCGCCGCCGACGATCGCCACCGGCACGATCGGCGTACCGGTGCGCAGCGCGGCGGAGACGAACCCGCCCCGGCCGAAGCGCTGGAGCTTGTAGCGGTCGGCGTAGAGCTTGCCGACGCCCTTGAAGCCCTCCGGGAACACGCCCACCAGTTCCCCGTTGCCGAGCAGCCGCTCCGCGTCCGGGTTGCACGCGACGGTGCCGCCGGTCTTGCGGGCTATCTCGGAGACGACGGGCATCCGGAAGACCAGGTCGGCGCCGAGCAGCCGCAGGTATCGGTGCGCCGGGTGCCGGTCGTGCAGCGCGGTGGAGAGGATCAGCGCGTCGAGCGCCACGGTGCCGGAGTGGTTGCCGACGACCAAGCCGGCGCCCTCGTCTGGTACGTGCTCGATGCCGCTGACCTCGGTGCGGAACCAGTCCCGGTAGAGCAGCCGGACCAGCGGGTGGACCACCGCGTCGGTCAGGTCGGGGTCGAAGCCGAACTCGTCGACCTCGTAGTCACCGGCGAGCCGCCGCCGCAGGAACGCCAGCCCCTTGGCCACCTTGCGGTCCCAGTGGTCCCCCGGCCGGTCGGCCACGGCCGGACCCGACGGCGCGTTCCCGGTCGGTGCCTCGTCCGCGGGGGCCTGCTGCACGACGGCCTTCTTGGCGACGGCCTTCTTCGCCACGGCCTTCTTCGCGACCGTCTTCTTGGCCACTGTCTTCTTCGCCGGCTGGTGCGGCGTGGCCGGAACGCCCGCGCCGGCGGCGGCGCCCGGCTCGTCGGCGGAGGTGTCCGGCTCGTCCGGCGGCGCCGCAGGGCGGGCGGACGGCGCGGTCACCCGGCGGTGCCCGTTGCGCCGCGCGGGCTCCGCGCCCGGATCCGGCACACCCAGCGGTACGTCGTAACGCGCGTCACGCCGCTCCTCCGGGCTGGTCACGAACGCTCCCGTACGGTCGAGCGGACCTGCCGAATGCTCTCCAGCACCAACTGCTCGGCGGCGGCGAGCTGGTCCCGGGTGACCACGACTCCGCCGTGGTGGGCGCGGATGAAGTCCTCGAACGCGGCGGCGGTCGAGCGGGGCGTGAAGCCGTACTCCCGCTCCAGTCGGCTGGTGTCCACCACCCGACCGTGCACGAAGAGGTCCACCTGATCCAAGCCGTACCGGCCGAAGCCCAGACTGCGGGCGACCGCGGCGACCCCGGCCAGGCCCGGTTCCAGCACCGGCACCGCCACCCGACCGGCCCGGCGGATCGCCTGCGACAGCGACAGCACCCCCGGCCCGGCGACGTTGTACGTGCCCGGGTGGTCCTCGGCGACGGACCGGTGCAGCACCTCCAGCGCGTCGTCGAAGTGCACGAACTGCAGGCGCGGATCGCGGCCGAAGACGGTGGGCACCACCGGCTGGGAGAAGTAGCGGGTGAGCGTGGTGTCGGCGGCGTACCCGATGAACGGCGCGAAGCGCAGCACCGTCGCGGTGACGTCGGGCCTACGGCGGCGGAACCCGCGGACGTACCCCTCGATGTCGAGGATGTCGCGGCCGAAACCGCCACGCGGCACCTCGCGCGGCTCGGTCTCCTCGGTGAAGACGGCCGGATCGCGGAACGACACCCCGTACGCGGCGGTGGACGAGCGGACCACGAGCTTGCGCAGCCGGGGCGCGCGCTGCGCGGCGGCGAGCAGCTGCATGGTGCCGATGACGTTCTGTTCCTTCATCCCCGCCCGGCCGCCCTGCTGCGGGTCGGGGGCGGTGACGAGCGCCAGGTGCACCACCGTGTCGACGTCGAGGTCGTGCAGGAGGCCGCCGAGCGAGTCGAGGTCCAGGCGGATGCGTTCGACGTCGGAGAGCAGGTCGGTCAGCTCGGGGTTGGGTGGTGCCGGGTCGACCCCGATGACGCGTTCGATCCGCTCGTCGGCGGCGAGCCGGGCGGCCACGTGGGCGCCGAGCCAGCGGCCGACCCCGGTGACGACGACGACCCCCGGGGCACCGGAGGTGTCACCGGGGGTCATGTCGTGCGCCTAGCGCGGCAGGCGGGATCGAGCCGGGACGTCCGCGGCCTGATCACCTGAGCCTCCGAGGGTCGACAGTTGGCAAGTGGTGCCGGTGCCGGGCTGCTGCCCGGCACCGGTCACTTGCCGAGACGGCGACGCTGGACGCGGGTCTTGCGCAGCAGCTTGCGGTGCTTCTTCTTAGCCATGCGCTTGCGGCGCTTCTTGACCACCGAGCCCATACGACAGCCTTTCGATGCAACGTGCGGGGCGGACCGGACGGCACCACCACGGGTGGCACCGTGACCGCTTGCGGACAACGGACCGGACCAGCGTGGTGGGCAGGGCACACCAGAGAGCGGTCACGGTCGTGGCCCAGCCTAACCGGAGTGCGTCAGCAGGACCAACGCGCCCCCGTCGATGCCCCTTTTCGTCGCACTCGGCGGACGGTGCGCCGAGGGCTCAGGCGGACTCCTGGAAGGCGCCCCGGAGGTATTCGTGCACGGCGTGCTCGGGCACCCGGAACGACCGGCCGACCCGTACCGCGGTCAGCTCACCGCTGTGCACGAGGCGGTAGACGGTCATCTTGGAGACCCGCATGACCGTCGCCACCTCGGCGACGGTCAGGAACCTGACATCCGACAGCCGTGCGTCGGACTGCGACCCGGCCATGGCTCACCGACCCATTCCCGTGCCCGGCGCGTGTCACCGGGCAGGTGTTCCCGCCTCGACGAGCGACGCGCGTGTAACCAGTACGGTAGCGGGACGGCTGTGACCTGCGCGATCCCTTCCACCCTTTGATCATGGCGAGACAGCCGTTCACCCGATGTCCACCAGGGCTTTTTCGCCCGGACGGGTGTCTCGTCCGATCCGGGCGACCGCCGTCTACTCGGCGCGCAGCGCCACCACCGGGTCGAGCCGTCCGGCCCGCTGCGCCGGCACCACGCCGAAGACGATGCCGACCGCCGCGGAGACGCCGAACGCCAGCGCCAACGACCACCAGGTGATCGCCGCCGGGATCGGGGAGAACGCGTCCACGAGCAGCGCGGTGCCGACGCCCAGCGCCATCCCGGTCAGGCCGCCGACCGAGGTGAGCAGCACCGCCTCCAGCAGGAACTGCACGCCGATGTCGCGGGGGCGGGCGCCGACCACCTTGCGCAGGCCGATCTCGCGGGTCCGCTCGCGTACCGAGACCAGCATGATGTTGGAGACGCCGACGCCGCCGACGAGCAGCGAGATGCCCGCGATGGCGGCCAGCACGCCGGTCAGCACACCAAGGATGTCGCCGAGCACGCCGAGGATCTGCCGCTGGGTGACGGCGCTGAACTCGGTGTCCGGGTGCCGGCGGGACAGTTCCGCGACGATCCGGTCGCCGAGCTCGTCGATCCGCTCCCGGTCCGGCGCCTTCACCGCGATGCCGTCGATGCGCTGGGTGCCCCACAGCCGTTGCGCCGCCGTCACCGGTACGTGCACCTCGTCGTCCCGGTCCACGCCGAGACTCTGCCCGAGCGGGGCGAAGACGCCGATCACCCGGAACCGCACCCCGGCCAGCGTGACCTGCTGACCGAGCGGATCCCGGTCGGGGAAGAGCGCGCGGGCCACCGAGTCGCCGAGCACCGCCACCCGGCGGCTGGTGTCCACGTCCGCCCCGGTGAGGTAGCGGCCCCGCGACAGCGACCTGGTGAACACCGACGGGGTGGTCTCCAGGACGCCCTGCACAGTGGTGAAGTCGGACCGGTTGCCGGCCCGTGCGGTAGCGCCGGAGGCCACCGTGACGGCGACCCGGCCGGGGTCGCCGACCACCCGGGAGACCGCGTCGGCGTCGCTGAGGTCCAGCGGCGAGACCACAGGCGCGTTGCCCACCTCGATCCGGCCCGGCACCACCAGCAGCAGGTTCGAGCCGAGCCCTTCGACCTGCTGCTCGACCTGCTGCTTCGTGCCGGTGCCGATGGCCACCAGGATCACCACCGAGGCCACCCCGATGATCACCCCGAGCATGGTCAGCAGGCTGCGCATCCGGTTGGCCCGCAGCGCGTCCGACGCCACCCGCCACGCCTCGGCCAGCCTCATCCGGCGTCGCCCTGCTGACGGCCGCCTGCGGCGCGCGGAAGGCGCCCGGTGGCCCCGGTGGTGCCACCGGGGCCACCGGGCGGGTGCCCCGGGCCGCTTCCGGACGCGGACCGGGGCTCCGCGCTGGGAGCGGGGTCCAGTGTCGCAGGTACGCCGGAGCCGTCCGACGCCGGTCGATCATGAAGGCTGTCGGACCGGATGAGCCCGTCCCGTACCGCGATGCGCCGGTGTGCCCGGGCGGCCACCTCCTGGTCGTGGGTCACCATCACCAGCGCCACCCCGGACTCGGCGTTCAACTGTTCCAGCAGCTCCAGCACCGCCTCGCCGGTGGCGCTGTCCAGGTTGCCGGTCGGCTCGTCGGCGAGCAGCACCGCCGGTTCGGTGACCAGCGCCCGGGCGATCGCCACCCGCTGCTGCTCACCGCCGGAGAGCTGGTTGGGCCGGTGGTGCAGCCGGTGACCGAGCCCCACCCGGCCCAGCATCGCCG
>NZ_LEKG01000025.1:0-78730 GCF_001029515.1 Micromonospora sp. RV43
GTCGACGGCGGCGCGCACCGGTGGTACGCGCGACGCGGGCAGGTCTTCGGACTCGCGGGCGTGACACGAGGTCGCCTACTGGCCGTCGCTTCCCAGGCCGGTGGCCCAGTGCTGTTGACGGCTGTCGTTCCCACTCACCGCTGCGGGGCAGTCCCGGATTCCCACCGGGTTCCCTCTTACGACACCCGGCCGTCGCCGACCGGGTGAACCAGCGCTTCCCGCAGCGTAGACCAGCGTCCGAGGCCGGCGGCACAGGCGTCAGGCCGGCGCCGATCCCGTCACAGCGGCAAGCGGCGCCGCGCCGAACGACACCGCGAACCGCTTGCACCAGATCGACACGCTGCGCAGACCGTCCAGGTCCACCGACGCCGGGATGTCGTACGCCTGGTCGCCGATGTTGCCCTTGAGCCGGCCCAGCTCGACCCAGCGGCCGTCGTCGAACACCTGCCAGCCGGCCCGGCCGGGCAGCACCTTCCGGTCGGTGAGCCACACCCGCAGGTCCGGCCCGTCGGAGGTGTCCAGTCCGCGCAGGAGCAGCTGGCGGCGGCCGTCGGCGAGACGGACGAGCTGCGCCCGGCCGGACGTGGCGTGCTCGTGGGTGACGAAGTCACCGGCGGCGAGCACCACGTCGGCGGGGGCCGCGCCGGTCGGCGACGAGCCGGTCGTGCCGGCCGGCGCCGGTGACGGCTCCGCCACAGTGGGCAGCGTCTCGCGTACCTCGCGGTCGGTCACCAGCCGCCACGGCTGGAACAGGTACAGGCTCACCCCGAGGCCGGTGACGGCCACGACGGCCAGCACCGACGACACCACACGTCTTCTGCCCATGCTCCGACGGTAGGCGCGTAGCCGGCGGAAAGATCTTTCCGTCCGCTTACGGGTCGACCGCGGGCCGCCGCACCGGGACGCCGATGGGTAGCGTCTGGCCCATGGGGCGCTACGTGCTCGTCGTCGACGACGACCGGACGGTGAGCGACGTCGTCCGGCGCTACCTCGAACAGGACGGCTGCCGGGTCCGGTTGTCCTTCGACGGGCCGGACGCGCTCGCCGCGGCCGAGGAGGAGCCGCCCGACCTGGTGGTCCTCGACCTGATGATGCCGGGTCTCGACGGCATCGAGGTGTGCCGGCGGCTGCGGCGCCGGCTGCCCGGCCTGCCCGTCGTCATGCTCACCGCGCTCGGGGACGAGGCCGACCGGGTCGCCGGGCTGGAGGTCGGCGCGGACGACTACGTGACCAAGCCGTTCTCGCCCCGTGAACTTGTGCTGCGCATCCGGTCGGTGCTGCGGCGCGCGGCCCCGCAGGACCGGGGACCGACAGGGGTGCTGCGCGACGGCGACCTCACCGCGGACACCGACCGGCGCGTCGCCGAGCGCGGCGGGCAGCCGCTGTCGCTGACCGTACGGGAGTTCGACCTGCTCGCGTTTCTGCTCGCGAACCCGGGACGCGCCTGGTCGCGGGCCGAGCTGCTGGACCGCGTGTGGGGCTGGCGGTTCGGCGACCAGTCCACAGTCACCGTCCACGTCCGGCGGCTGCGGGAGAAGATCGAGGACCACCCGGCGCAGCCGCGCCGCATCGTCACAGTGTGGGGCGTCGGTTACCGGTACGAGCCGTCGGCGGCGTCCCGGTGAACGAACTGATGGTCATCGGGCTCTACGCCCTGCTCGCCGGCGCTGCGGTCGGCGCGCTCGGCGTCGGCGCGCTGCGGCTGGTGCGCCACCGGTCGATCCTCGCGCACATCGCGGTGCTGCTCGCGGTCACCATCGCCTCGGTGACGGCGGGCGTCACGGCCGTCGCCCAGGCCATGTTCCTGTCCGCGCACGACCTCCAGGTCGTCCTCGTCACGGTCGCCGCGTCCGCGGCGCTCAGCCTGGCCGTCGGGGTGGCGTTCGCCCGCCGCCTCGCCCAGGCGGCGGTCTGGGCCGACCAGGCCCGGCAGCGGGAACGGCAGCTGGAGGCGGGCCGCCGCGAGCTGGTCGCGTGGGTCTCCCACGACCTGCGTACGCCGCTGGCCGGGCTGCGGGCGATGGCGGAGGCGCTGGAGGACCGGGTGGTCGACGAGCCGGCGGCGGTGGCCGAGTACCACCGCCGGATCCGGGTCGAGACGGACCGGATGACGCGCCTGGTCGACGACCTGTTCGAGCTGTCCCGGATCACCGCCGGAGCGCTGCGGCCCGCGCTGTCCCCGGTGCCGCTCGGCGACGTGGTCTCCGACGCGATCGCCGCCACCGCGCCGCTGGCCGCCGACCGGCGGGTCCGGGTGCTCGCCCCGGAGACCGGCTGGCCGACCGTCCGGGCCGCCGAGGCCGAACTCGCCCGCGTCGTGACGAACCTGCTGGTCAACTCGGTGCGGTACACGCCACCGGACGGCACTGTTCGCATCGACGCCGGACGGGACGACGCCGACGCGTGGCTCGCCGTCTCCGACACCTGCGGCGGCATTCCGGAGGCGGACCTGCCCCGGGTGTTCGACGTGGCGTTCCGGGGCACCCGGGCCCGTACCCCCGCACCGGCCGGCGCCGACGAGGCGGCACCGGCCGGCGGCGGGCTGGGTCTGGCGATCGTGCGCGGACTGGTCGAGGCGCACGGCGGGCGGGTGCACGCGCACAACGTGACCGGCGGGTGCCGGTTCGTGGTCCGCCTGCCGGCGGCCTGACCGGGCCGGTCAGCCGGCGTCCGGGGGACCGGTCTCCACCAGGCGACCGTCCGCCAGGCGCAGCCAGCGGCCGACGTCGATCGCGGCGAGGAACCGCTCGTCGTGGCTGACCACCAGCAGCGCGCCCCGGTAGGCGTGCAGCGCGCTCTCCAACTGCCCGACGCTGACCAGGTCGAGGTTGTTCGTCGGCTCGTCGAGCAGCAGGAGCTGCGGGGCCGGTTCGGCGCCAAGCACGCACGCGAGCGTGGCGCGCAGCCGCTCCCCGCCGGAGAGCACCCCGACCGGAAGGTGCGCGCGCGGGCCGCGGAACAGGAAGCGGGCGAGCAGGTTCATCCGTTGCGCGTCAGGGGCCTGCGGCGCGAACGCGGCCAGGTTCTCCGCCACGGTACGGTCCAGGTCCAGCAGGTCCAGCCGCTGCGACAGGTACGCGATCCGGCCGTCCGCGCGGGTGATCCGGCCGCTCTCCGGCTCCAGATCGCCGTCGATCAGGCGCAGCAGCGTGGACTTGCCCGCGCCGTTGTCGCCGAGCAGGGCGATCCGCTCCGGACCGCGGATCGTCAGGTCGACACCGTCGGCGGCGAACAGCGACCGCTCACCGTGCCGGACCCGGACCCGTTCGGCGGTCAGCAGCGTGCGTCCGGCCGGGACGGTGGTGGCGGGCAGCTCCACCGTGATCGTCTTCTCGTTGCGCAGCGCCCGCTCGGCCTCGTCCAGCCGTGCCCGGGCGTCGTCGACCCGCCCGGAGTGCATCTCGTTCGCCTTGCCCGCCGCCACCTGCGCGTCCCGCTTCAAGCCGCCGGCGACGATCCTCGCCAGACCCGCGTTCTTCAGGTTCCGGGCGGCGTTGCCGGCTCGCCGGGCCGCCCGTTCGCGGGCCTCCTGCAACTCCCGCTTCTCCCGCTTGAGGTCCTGTTCGGCGCTGCGGACGTTCTTCTCCGCCACCTCCTGCGCGGCCCGCACGGCCGCCTCGTACGAGGTGAAGTCGCCGCCGTGGAAGCGCATCTCACCGCGGTCGAGTTCGGCGATGCGGTCCATCCGGTCCAGCAGAGCCCGGTCGTGACTGACCAGCAGCAGACAGCCGTGCCACTGTTCCAGCACGTCGTAGAGCCGGTGCCGGGCGCCCAGGTCGAGGTTGTTCGTCGGCTCGTCCAGCAGCAGCACGTCGGGCTGCTTGAGCAGTTGCGCCGCCAGGCCGAGGGAGACCACCTGCCCACCGCTGAGCGTGCCCAGGCGCCTGTCGAAGGCGAGGTCGCCGAGGCCGAGCCGGTCGAGTTGCGCGCGCGTGCGCTCCTCGATGTCCCAGTCGGCGCCGATGGTGGTGAAGTGCCTCTCGTCGGCGTCGCCGGCCTCGATGGCATGCAGCGCCGCGATCAGCGGTGCGATCTCCAGGACCTCGGCCACGGTGAGGTCGGCGGCCAGCGGCAGGCTCTGCGGGAGGTAGCCCAGCACGCCGTCGACGGTCACCGACCCGGCGGCCGGGCGGTACTCGCCGGCGATCAGCTTGAGCAGCGTGCTCTTGCCGGCGCCGTTCGGCGCGACCAGTCCGGTCCGGCCGCCGCCGAGGGTGAAGGAGAGGTTCTGGAAGACCGGGGTGTCGTCCGGCCAGGAGAAGGTCAGGTTCGAGCAGACGACGAAGGAATCGGACATCGGGAAGACGACCTCGAAGATGAGGGCGGGCGGACCTCAGCCGCCCGGCGGGGGACACGGTCTCGGGGTACGACGACACGACCACGGCGCTCGCCTGCGGTCGGTCACATGTCCGGTCTCACCCGGAGATGTCGTCGTCACCCGCCATGTCTGGTCTCCCTGCCTGCCTGATCGCCACTGGATCACTCCGGTCCACCGTAGCACCGGCGGTGGTCGCCAGGCGGTCCTGCAGACGGGCGTGCCGGAACTGGTAGACCGGCCCCACCGTGCGCAGCACCGACCGGCGGTGCGCGTCGTCGAGGAACCGGAGCAGCCGCAGCGGCGCCACCCCGGTACGGCGCAGCTCGACCATGACGAGCAGGGCGCGCCAGGTCTGCGAGGACGTCACGCCGAGCAGGAAGCCGCCGACGATGCCACAGGCGATGCCACCTTCTGCCGACCCGGCGAGCCGCCCCACCAGGCCACCCAGGACACCGAGCACGGACCCGAGCCAGAGGCCGCCGCCCACCGCGGACCACAGGTCCCGCCGCCAGGACAGCCGCGACGACACCGGGTCGTCCTCGCCCGCCGAGCCGGCCATCGCCAGGTACAGGCCCAGGGAGAGGCAACCGAGAAAACCGGTCGCGGTGAAGGCGAGGAAGACCGGGAAGGCCCGGCCGGACCCGATGCCTGTGACATCGGCGCACGCGGCGACGAGGAGCCCGAAGAAGCCCAGGAACAACGCACCGGTGAGCCCGGCGCCGAGCACGCTCTCCATCCGCTGACGGCTGACGACCCGGCTCCATCTGATCCGGCGGAGCCGCAGCGGACGCCGGCCGATCAGCACGTCCCGGGACAGCTTGGCGGTGAACGTGAGCACCAGCCCGAACGCCAGCCCGGCCAGGACGCCGAACGCCGGCCCGGCGAGCAACCCCGCGCTCAGTCCGGCGCCGAGACCGGTGACGAGCACCGTCGTGACCGCGTACAGGTCCCAGGAGGTGAACGACGCCAGGTGCCACCACACCAGATCGCGGCTGCCCGCCCGGTTCATCAGGTGGGCGAGGTGACCGAGCCAGCGCGCCGCCTGCGCGGCCGTGTAGCGCGGCTCCGGCACGCCGGGCTGGACGGCGTACGCCGCGGGAAGCACCCGGTCGAGCAGGGCGTCCTCCACCGCCTCCCGGCTGTGGTAGCTGTCGAGCAGCTCCGCGGCATCGTCGTCGGTGGTCACCGTGTCCCGGAACAGGCTCAGCATCAGCGGGCTGCGCAGCGCCTGCGCGACGGGACTCTCAGGCCGGTCGCGCACCTCGTCCACCAGCCGCTGCCACCCCGGCGGCAGCGGCTGGGTCCGGCTCCGGGTGACGTACGCGGCGATGTCCGCGCCGGTCAGCGGTTCCAGCTCCAGGGCGGCGGCGCCGGAGAGGTGCCGGGCGGCGGCCACCGCCTCCACCAGCTCGCGGCTGCGGGTCGTCACCACCAGCCGGAACGTGGTCTGGACGTCGAGCGCGCGCAGGGCGACCGGTCGCAGGTCCGGCGGCAGTTCGTCCAGCCCGTCCAGGAAGAGCGCCACGTGCCCACCCGTGACGAGCCGGCGGGCCGGTTCGAGCCCGCCGAGGACATCGTGATCGGCGGCCAGCCGGGCGGCCAGCCAGTCGGCGACCGGTTGCCGGCGCGGATCCCAGCCGGACACGGTCAGCAGCACCGGCACGGGTACCCGTGCGCGTTCCTGCTCCGGCAGGCGCTGCCGGTGCTCCAGCGCGTCGATCAGCAGCAGGACGACCGCTGCCGACTTGCCCGCCCCGGGCCGGCCGAGCAGCAGCAGGCGGCCGGAGCCCAGGCCCGCGTACACCCGGAACAGGTCGTGCAGGTCGCCGTGGGCGAGGTCGGCCGCCCGCACCGGCGGGACGGCCGGCAGGGGCG
The DNA here is from genome assembly GCF_001029515.1 of Micromonospora sp. RV43. Lineage (NCBI taxonomy): Bacteria > Bacillati > Actinomycetota > Actinomycetes > Micromonosporales > Micromonosporaceae > Micromonospora > Micromonospora sp. RV43. Next base: position 6,194 of record NZ_LEKG01000025.1, read on the forward strand.
GGAACCGGACCAGGTCGCCCTCGGTCGCGGCGGCGTCCACCGGCCCGGTGACCGGCCGGTCCGACCACCGCCAGTGGACCCGGATCGGAACCGGCGCCCACAGCCCGCGCTCGGTCGCCGCGCGGCTCCACTGCGCGAGGACGGCGGCGGCCAGCTCGTCGGCCGCCCGCTGCGCCTCGGGGCCGGGGCGGCGTGCGCCCCGGTGGTTGCGCCGCCACAGCCAGCCCAGGATCGGGCCGCCGGCCGCCAGGACGGCGAGGACCGACTGCAGCAGGGTGAGCTGCCGGTCGGTGGCGTTCGGCAGCCAGGCGACCGATGCGCCGAGCCCGGCCGCGACGAGCATCGCCAGCACCGACCAGACCCCCCGCCGCATCCCGGTAGTGTGCCAGGCGGCCGGCTGTCCACACAGGCCCGTCCGCCGAGCCGGGAGTGTTCCGGCCCTATGCTCCTGGCCATGTCCCAGGTGAGTGCGAGCCGCTGGTTCGGGCCGGCCGGGTCCTCGACCGGCGACGCCCAGGTGTTCGTCTTCCCGTACGCCGGCGGCGTCGCCGCCTCCTTCGCGCAGTGGCAGGAACTGGCCGCGCCGGAGCTGTCGGTGCAGGTCGCGCTGATGCCGGGCCGGGGCGCCCGGCTGCACGAGCCACCCGTGGACGACCTCGCGGAGCTGGTGGACGCGCTGGCGACAGCCGTCGTCGAGCGGGCGTCCGGGCCGTTCCTGCTGTTCGGCCACAGCCTGGGGGCGCTCGTGGCGTTCGAGGTGACGCGGGAGCTGCGCCGCCGGGGCGCGCCCGCGCCGCTGGCGTTGCTGGTCGGCGGCGCGGAGGCGCCGCAGACCCGGCTGGTGCGGCGGCGCGTGCACGACCTCGACGACGCCGGTCTGATCGAGGCGCTGCGCGACTTCGGGGCCACGCCGGCCGCGCTGCTGGCCGACCGCGACCTGATGGAGCTGATCCTGCCCGGGGTACGCGCCGACTTCGCGCTGTCCGAGCGGTACGCCTACCGTCCGGAGCCGCCGCTGGAGGTGCCGGTGCACGTGCTGCTCGGCGACGGGGACGAGCACGTGGACCGGGACCGGGCCGCGGGGTGGGCCCGGGAATGTGTCACCGAACCGCGATGCCACGTGTTTCCCGGCGGGCATTTCTTCCTTACCGACCATCTGCCGGAAATCATCGACCTAATGCGACACATCGTCGCCAGTCACACCCCTGTGGCGGAATAGGCGACAAAGAACGGGTAAGGACTCGTACCCGTACCGGACCTTCCACAATGTCCGGTATTCGACCTGGTGAACGGCCGAGAAGCGGTGTTAAAGTTCGCCATCCGTTCGCCGAAGGGACGTCGCTGACGAGGCGGCATACTGTCGCGTGCGCCGAGGTGTTCATGAGCCGGCCGTACCTTCCGTCCCTGGTCCTGCGCGATTACCTGCACACCGTGGCGACCCTCCACCCGCAACTGCGCGAGCTGCTCGACTTCGGCCGCCCCGGCGCGGACGCGGCCCTCGCGGAACTGGCCGGCACGGTCAGCGAGTTCGACACCGACTCCACCGGCCGGGGCGATTCCTACCGCCGGGCGCAGCGGGACACGCTCGTCCGCTGGACCGGCATGCGGCGGCTGCTCGACCTCGCCACCCCGGACGCCGCCGCCCCGGTCACGCTCATCCTCGACGTGCTCGGCGGCGACGGCACTGTGGCCCGCGCCGCGAGCAGCCAGTCCGCCTGCTTCGAGTCCAAACTCGCGTTCATCACCGGCGACCTGTCCGGCCACATGGTCGACAAGGCACTGGCCCACGGCCTGCCCGCCGTCCGCCAGGCCGCGCACTTCCTGTTCCTGCGCGACGCCGGCGTGGACGCGGTGCTGCTGGCGTACGGCACGCACCACATCCCGGCGGCCCGGCGGCCGCAGGCGGTGGCGGAGGCGGCCCGGGTGGTCCGCCCCGGCGGCCGGATCGTGCTGCACGACTTCGACGAGTCCAGCCCGATGGCCGGGTTCTTCGGCGAGGTGGTGCACCCGCACGCCGCCGGCGGCCACGACTACCGGCACTTCAGCCGCGCCGAGCTGACCGGCCTGTTCACCGCGGCCGGGCTGCCGGTACGCGTCGTCGACCTGTACGACCCGCTGATCGTGCGCGCCGACAGCGCCGAGTCCGCCTCCGCGGGCATGCGCGACTACGTCGGCGACATGTACGGCGTGCGCGACTACTTCGCGACGCTCACCGACGACGAGGTGTGGCAGCTCCTGACCCGCCACTTCGACCACACCGGCTACCTGGCCGGGATCGGCCGCGACGACGTGCCGGCCCGTCCGCTGGTCTACCGGGCCGACGGGCAGTTCGTGGCCGAGGTGCCCCGGATGGCGATCGTCGCGGTCGCGACGAGGACGCAGGTAGCGCCGTGACCGGCCCGCGCTACCTGACCGGTCCGCGCTACCTGACCGACCTGGTGCACCGGCCCGCCGGCGCCGACGGCGACCGGCCCGCGATCGTCGGCCCGGACGGCGAGCTGGGCTACACCGCGTTGTGGGAGCGGGTCGGTGCGACGGCCGACCTGCTGCGCCGCGCCCGCGTGCGGCCGGGTGACCTGGTGGGCCTGTACCTGCACCGGTCCGCCGACTACGTCACGTCGTTGCTGGCGACGCTCGCGGTGGGCGCGGTGGCGGTCCCGATCGACCCCGAGCTGCCCTCCGGCCGGGCCGAGCAGATGCTCGCGGCGGCCGCGCCCCGGCTCGTCCTGTACGCCGACCGTCCGCCCGCCGTCGCCGCGCCCGCGTCCACCGGGTGGCGGGACGTGCGTACCGCGCGGGCCGGGTCGACGGCCGACCTGACCGATCGCACCGGCTGGCTGCCGCCGGGTGAGCACGCCGCGCTGGTGCTGTTCACCTCCGGCTCCACCGGCCGGCCGAAGGGTGTCGTGCTGCACCACGCCGGGCTGGTCAACCGGCTGGCCTGGGGCCACGACCGGTTCGGATTCACCGCCGACGACCGGGTGCTGCACAAGGCGTCGATCGGGTTCGACGCGTCGGTGCACGAGATCCTCTCGCCGCTGATCGCGGGCGGCGCCGTGGTCGTCGCCGTGCCGGGCCTCCAGTTCGACAGCCTCGGGCTGGTCCGGCTGATCCAGCGGGAGGCGGTCACCACCGCGCACTTCGTACCGACCATGCTGCGGCACGTGCTCGACGAGCCGGAGTTCGCCGGCTGCGTCACGCTGCGGCGGGTGCTGTGCGGCGGCGAGGCGCTGGACATGCGGCTGGTCCGGCGGTTGCGCGAGCTGCTGCCGTGCGGGCTGTTCAACGGGTACGGCCCGAGCGAGACCTCGATCAACGTGTCCTACTGGGACTGCGCCGAGCCGTACGCGGGCAGCATCGCCCCGATCGGCCGGATCATCGACGGCGTCACCGCCCACGTGCTCGACGACGACCTGCGCCCGGTGCCCGAGGGCGGGACCGGCGAGCTGTGGATCGGCGGGGTCGCGGTCGGGCTGGGCTACCTGCGCGACGCCGAGCGGACTGCGGAGCGCTTCCGACCCGACCCGGCGCGGCCGGGCGCGCGGCTCTACCGCACCGGTGACCTGGTGCGGATCGCGCCGCAGGGCTTCCTGGAGTTCCGCGGCCGGGCCGACGACCAGGTCAAGATCCGGGGGGTCCGGGTGGAGCCGGGCGAGGTGGCAGCCGTGCTGCGCGAGCATCCGGCCGTGCACGACGCGGTGGTGGTGACAGTCCCCGACGCCGAGGACGGCCCACGCCTGGTCGGGTACGTCGTGCCGCAGCCCCGGCAGGCCCCGGCGGCCGGCGGGCTGCCGCGGTTCCCGCTGCCGAACGGCATGGCGGTCACCGCGGCGTCGCCGGACGAGGCGGTCTTCCTCTACCGGCAGATCTTCGACCAGGCCGAGTACGCCCGTTTCGGCGTCCGCGTCGGCGACGGCGCCGTGGTCCTCGACGTCGGCGCCAACATCGGGCTGTTCTCGCTCTGGGCGTCCCGGCAGGCGCGCGACGTGCGGCTGGTGGCGGTCGAACCGAACCCGGACACACTGCCGTACCTGCGCGCCAACCTCGGCCTCTACGCCGGGTCCGCGTCGGTCGTCGAGGCCGCCGTGACCGACGCGGCGGGCACCGCCGAGCTGACCTCGTTCCCCGAGCTGAGCTACCTGTCCGGCCTCGGCGCCGACCGGGCCGGCGCCGCCTCCGACCTGGTCCGGTCGCACTACCGCCACGGCGGCGGCGACGCCGACGAGACCGAACAGGCAGCGCTCCTGGCGGACGCCCGCCGCCGCCTCGCCCCGGTGGCGCACGTGGTGCCGACTGTGACGCTGTCGGACCTGCTGGACCGCTTCGGGCTGGACCGCGTCGACCTGCTGAAGATCAACACCGAGGGTGCCGAGCTGAGCGTGCTGCGCGGGCTGCGCCCCGAGCACTGGCCCCGCATCCGCCAGGTCTGCCTGGAGGTCGAGCGCAGCAGCGTGACCACGCCGCGGGTGCGCGAGCTGCTGTGCGCTGCCGGGTTCGAGGTGCACGACATCGGCGACTGGAACGTCGGCGCGGACGCCGACGTCAGCTACGTCTACGCCGTACGGCCGCAGGACCCGCCGCCCGCGGCGACGCCCCGGGACGAGCCCGCCGACCACCTGCTGACCACCGGGCTGCTCCAGGGCTACCTGGCCTCGGCGCTGCCGCCCGCGATGCGCCCGGACCAGATCGTCCTGGTCGACCGGCTGCCCCGCCTGCCCAACGGCAAGGTCGCGCGGCTGGAGCTGCCACCGCCACCGCCCCGGCCCACCGGCCCTGCGGCGGAACCCGGCGGCGGCGCCCTCACCGACCGGTTGCGCGAGGCGTGGCGGGCCACGCTCGGCGTCGACGCGGTGCACGACGACGACACGTTCGTCGCGCTCGGCGGGCACTCGCTGACCGCGCTGCGGATGGCGCTGCGGGTACGGGAGATGGCCGGGCTGGAGGTGTCCCCGGCGAGCTGTCTGCGCGCCGGGTCGTTCGCCGACTGGGTCGACCGGGTCACGGAGGCGGGACGCGATGTCAGCCCGGTCCGCTGACGCGCGGCACGTCGTCGTGGTGGGCGCCGGCCGGCTGGCCCGCTCGCTGTGCCACGCCCTGGCCGCGACGCCCACCCCGGCGCCGCTGCGCGTGACGGTCCTGGCCCGCGACCCGGACGCGGCCCACGCGCTCGCCCGCGCCGCGCGGGTGCGCGCCACAGTCGCCGGAACCCCCGTCGCCGTCACCGCCCGGCCGTTCACCGCCGAACCCGGCGCCGACCCGGGGGAGGGGTACGCCGCCGACGCCGCCTCGATGGCCCGGCTCCGGCCCGACGTGCTGGTCTGCGCCGCGTCCGCGCAGTCGCCGTACGAGCGGGTGGTGGCGCCGTCGGCCTGGACGGACCTGATCGCCGCGGCCGGCTTCGGGGTGACGCTGGCGTTGCAGGCCGAACTGGTGTCCCGGCTGGCCGTCGCGCTGGCCGGCGGCGTGCCCGGCGCCACGCTCGTCAACGGCGCGTTCCCGGACGCGGTCAACCCGCTGCTCGCCGCGCTGGACCTGCCGGTGCGCTGCGGCATCGGCAACGTGGCGACGCTCGCCGCGTGCCTGGACGCCGCGCTCGGCCGTCCCGGCCAGCGCCGGCTGGCGGTGCTCGGCCACCACGCCCACCTCGCCGCGCCCGGCCCGGACGACGAGGACACCGCCGAGGTACGCGCCTGGCTGGACGGCCGGCCCGTCCCTGATGTCACCGGGCTGCTCGCCGGGTACCGCGCGCTGCCCCGGCCGGAGCTGAACGCGCTCGCCGGGCACGCCGGGGCCGCGCTGGTGGCGGCGCTCGCCGCCGGCGAGGAGGTGACGGCGAGCCTGCCCGGCCCGCTGGGACTGCCGGGCGGCTATCCGGTCCGGCTCACCGGCGGCCGGACCGAGCTGCGGCTGCCGGCCGAGCTGCCGGTGGCGCAGGCGGTCGCCTGGAACACCGCCGCCGGGCGCCGCGACGGCGTCGAGGTCGGCGGCGGCCACGTCCGCTACCCGGAGCGCGCCCGGGCGGCGCTGGCGGCGTACCGGCCGGACCTGGCCGGCGGCTGGCACGCGAGCGAGCTGCCCGAGATCGCCTGCCGGTTCACCGCCCTGCGTGACCATTTGCGAACGGTGCCGCCGGCGCCGGCCCGGAGTGTGTTGGAGGAAGCCCGATGACAGTGACCACCCCGGCCACCCGCAACATGATCACCGACTACTACGACGTCATCGCGTCGGCGGTGCGCCGGTGCGGCGCGGTCCCCGGCGACGCGCCCGGCACGCCCGGCTTCGCGCCCGGCTTCGACCTGCCCGAGCTGACCCCCGCGGTACGCGAGTTCTACGCCGCCGCCACGGTCAGCTGGTCCCCGCTGGGCCACTACGGCGGGCACGACCTGACGATGCTCGACCTGACCGCCAACCCGGGCACCCGGACCACGAAGACGTTCGCCTCGATGGTGATCGTCGCCCGCGCGGTGGAGCACATCCGGCGTACCGGCGAGCGGCTGTGCATCGTCACCCCGACCTCCGGCAACAAGGGCGTGGCGCTGCGCGACTCGGTGGCGCGCGCGTACGCGGCCGGGCTGGTGACCCCGGAGCAGCTGTCCATCGTGGTGCTGGCCCCGGCGGCGACCCGGCACAAGTTCCGCCACGACGCGCTCGCCGCCGATCCCGCGACCCGTGCGGTCAACCCGCTGCTGCGGTACACCGGCGCGGATCCGGAGGGCGTGAAGGCGCTCGGCCGCGCGTTCGTCGACGAGTACGCCGCCACCGCGTACGACAAGCACGGCGTCACCCTCTGGTACACCCTCGACCTGCGCAACTACCTGGTCGCCGACGCCGCCCGGGCCGCGTTCGAGGCCGACGTGTCGCCGGCCACCGGTTCCCGCTGGCACGCGCACGCCGTGTCCAGCGCGTTCGGCCTGCTCGGCTACAACCTGGGTCGTGACGTGCTGGAGGCGGCCGGCGACGCCGACCCGGCCGACCGCCCCGGTTTCCTGCTCGTGCAGCATCTCGGCACGCCGGACATGGTGCTCAGCCTGCGCCACGGCTCGTTCGAGCGGGACCACTGCCCGGCGTACACGCTCGACGAGAGCCGGGGCGTCTGGACGCAGGACGCCGACCTGCGCTTCCCGGCCGTCACCGACGACCCGGCCGAGGTGCTCGACCCGACGTTCTACACCCACCGGCCGGTGACCTCCCCGGCCATGAACGCGCTCGTGCGGCGGCACGGCGGCGACGGCATCGTGGTGTCGCGGCGCGAGTGCGTCCGGCGCTACCCGGTCGCCCGGCAGTGGCTCGCCGACGCCGGCCTGACGCTGCCCGAGGACCCGGCCCGGCTGCGGGAGTGGTCGATCCTGATGGCGCTGACCGGCGTCTGCAACGCCGTCGACCGGGGCCTGGTGCCGGCCGGGTACGAGATCGTGGTGCACGGCACCGGCAGCTACTGCGACGACTTCCGGATCGCCGAGCCCGACGCCGAGGTGTCCACGCTCGCCGACGTGGTCGCCGCCGTCCTGGACCAGCGGTGAGCCCGTCCCCGCAGCCGCTCGGCCCGCCGCCGCGGCTCGCCGCCCGGGCGCAGGCCGCGGGCGTCGACCCGGCCGCCGTCGTCCTCACCGCCACGGCCCTGGTGGTACGCCGGTACACCGGATCCCCTGTGGTGACGCTGCGGCACGGCGACGACCCGGTGACGCTCGACCTGACCGCCGACGCGCCGATCCGGGAGTTGTGCCGCTCGCTGTGCCCGGCGCCGCCGGACCAACCGGTCGACGCCACCGTCGAGGTGAGCCCCGACCTGGCCGGCGTCACCGTGTCCGGGCTGCCCGCCGCGTACGCCGACGACCTCCGCGCCGACCTGGCCGAGTTCCTGTCCACGCTGGATCCGAACGCCTCCTCGGCGGGGGTCCTGCCGTCGGCCAGCTACGAGCGGCGTCCGGCGCCGGACCTCTGGCGGCTGCACGGCGGCGACGGCACCGAGGCCGATCGGGTCCGCGGCGACACCATCCCGGCCGCGCTCGCCGCGGCGGTGCGGGCGTACCCGGAACGGCCGGCGGTGCTCGCCGACGACGCGACTGTGACCTACCGGGAACTCGGGGCGGCAGTCGCCGCGACCGCCGAAGCGCTGGCCGGGACGGGTGACGTCACGGCGCCGGTGGCGGTGCTGTGCCGCCACGGCGTCGCCACGATCACCGGCATCCTGGCGGCGCTGGCGTCGGGGTCGCCGTACGTGCCGCTGGACCCGGCGTACCCGGCGGCCCGCCTGGCCGCGATGCTGCGCGACGCAGGCGTCCGGGCGATCGTCGCGGACCCCGGCCACGAAGGGCGGGCCGCCGCGCTCGCGGCCGACGCCGGGCTGGAGCTGCGTGTCGTGTCGTTGCGCCGGGGCGAACCCGGCGTGCCGGTGCCGTCCGGGCCCGCGCGCCCGGACGACCCGGCGTACGTGCTCTACACCTCCGGGTCCACCGGGAAGCCGAAGGGCGTGGTGCAGAGCCACCGCAACGTGCTGTTCGGCGTCCGCAACCACGTGCGCAACTTCGCCGTCCGGCCGGACGACCGCACGAGCGTGCTCACCTCGTTCGGCTACGACATGGCTGTCACCGACACGTTCAGCGCGCTGCTGTCCGGCGCCGCCGCCGTCCCGGTCGACGTCCGCACGCACGGCCTCGGCCACCTCACCGGCGCGCTCGCCGACCGGGGCGTCACCGTCTACCACTCCACCCCGACCGTCTTCCGGTACGTGGTGGCGAGCCTCGGCGGGCACGGGCGGCTGCCGTCGGTCCGCGCGGTCGTCCTCGGCGGCGAGGAGGTCACCCGGCACGACGTGACGCTGGCCCGGCGGTCGTTCGCGCCGGGCGTGGTGTTCGTCAACGGGTACGGCACCACCGAGATCAGCTTCGCCGCGCAGCACCACCTGCCGCCGGACGCCGACCCGGGGCGCGCAGTCGTGCCGATCGGGCATCCGTTGCCGGGCGTCGAGGTGGTGCTGACCGACCCGGCCGGACGCCCGGCCTGCCTCACCGGCGAGGTGGTCGTGCGCACCCCGCACGTCGCGCTCGGATATCTGGGCCTGCCGGAGCTGACCGCGGCCCGGTTCACCGAGCAGGACGGGGTGCGCGCGTACCGGACCGGTGACATCGCGCGGCGGCTGCCCGACGGCATGCTCGTCTACCTGGGCCGCGGCGACCGGATGGTGAAGATCCGCGGCTACCGGGTGGAGCTGGGCGAGATCGAGGCCTGCCTGGCGGCGCTGCCGAGGGTGGCCCACGCGGCGGTGGTGGCGCGGCGGGGCGCGTCCGGCGCGGGCGAGCAGGAGATCGTCGCGTACGTGGTCGGCGCCGCCGGGACGCACGTCGAGCCGGGAGTGCTGCGGGAACGGCTGGCCGGTGTGCTGCCGGACTTCATGGTGCCCCGGGCGGTGGTGGCGGTGCCGGAGCTGCCGATCGGCCCGACCGGCAAGCTCGACCAGGCCGCCCTGCCCGACCCGGACGCCGGCCGCCCGGACGTCGGAGGGCCGCACGCGGGGCAGCCGGCCGCCGGACGCCCGGATGCCGGGGGACCGCCGGCCGGGCCGGTCGAGCAGACCATCGCCGCGGGCTGGTGCACGGTGCTCGGACTACCCACTGTGGACCGCCTGGTGAACTTCTTCGAGGCGGGCGGGCACTCGCTCCAGCTCGCCCTGGTGCAGGGGTACCTGGAGGAACACCTCGGCCGCCGGGTGCCGCTGGCCCGGCTGGTGGAGTTCCCGACGGTGGCGGCGCTGGCCGCGTACCTGGAGACGGCCGGGGACGCTTCGGGCGTACCGGAGGACGGCCGGCTGACCGCGGTCGGACGCCGGATGGCCCGCCGCGCCGCCGCGCGGGCCGCCGGCGGCGGGGAGGGACGGGCGTGAGCGAGGACGACCGGATCGCGGTGGTGGGCCTGTCCTGCCGGGTACCCGGCGCGGACGACGCGCCGGCGCTGTGGCGCAACCTGCTGTCCGGGGTGGACTCGGTGCGCCGGACCCCGGCCGGCGAGGGCGTGCCGGGCGGACCGGACTGGGTACCGGCGTTCGGCCGGCTCGACGACCTGGAGGGTTTCGACGCGGACCTGTTCGGCTGTCCCGCCGCGGCGGCGGCGCTGCTCGACCCGCAGCACCGGCTGTTCCTGGAGGTCGCCTGGCACGCCCTGGAGGACGCCGGGATCGACCCGGACCGCGACCCGGCCCAGATCGGCGTGTTCGCCGGATGCGCACCCAATCGCTATCTGCACCACCACCTGCTGGGCAACCCCGCGCTGGCACCGGCGGCGGGCACGCTCGCCGAGGACTGGGACGACGCGCTGACCGGGTCCGGCTGCGACTACCTGCCGACGCGCACCGCGTTCGCGCTGGGGCTGTCCGGCCCGGCCGTGGCGGTCCAGTCCGCCTGCTCGACCTCGCTCGTCGCGGTGTGCCAGGCCGGGCAGAGCCTGCTGGACTACCGCTGCGACGTGGCGATAGCGGGCGGCGCGGCGGTGGTCTCCACCCGGCAGGCCGGGTACCGGCTGCGGCCGGGCGGGCTGCTGGCCGCCGACGGGGTGTGCCGCCCGTACGACGCCGCCGCCACCGGGCAGGTGTTCGGCAACGGCGCCGGGGCGCTGGTGCTGAAGCGGCTCGCCGACGCCCGCGCCGACGGCGACCACGTGTACGCCGTGCTCGCCGGGTGGGCGGTGAACAACGACGGCGCCGACCGGCCCGGCTTCACAGTGCCGGGCGTGTCCGGCCAGGCGGCGGTGATGGCGGAGGCGCTGGCGTCGGTCGGCTGGGACGCGGCCGACGTGGGCTACCTGGAGGGGCACGGCACCGGCACGCCGGTGGGCGACGCGATCGAGGTGGACGCGCTGGCCCGGGTACGCCGGGGCGCCCGCGCACCGCTGCTGCTCGGCTCGGTGAAGGGCAACCTCGGCAACCTGGACGCCGCGGCGGGCGTGATCTCCCTGATCAAGGCCGTGTACGTGGTCCACGCCGGGCAGGTGCCGGGTACCGCGCACTTCACCGCCGCGCACGACGACATCGACCTGGCCGCCGCGGGCGCCGAGGTGGACGCGCAGACCCGGCCGTGGGCCGGGGAGCGGCGCGCGGGTGTCAGCTCGTTCGGTCTCGGCGGCACCAACGCGCACGTACTCGTCGAACCCGCGCCCGCGACGGACGCGCCGGATGCCGGGGCACCCGGCCCGGTGGTGCTGGGGCTGTCCGCGGGCAGCCCGGCGGCGCTGCGGGAACTGGCCCGGCGGCTGGCCGTCCGGCTGGCCGACGGCGACCTGGCGGTGGCCGACGTGGCGCACACGCTCGCGGTGGGACGGCGGCGGCTGGCGTACCGGGACGCGGTCGCCTGCGCCGACGCCGGGGAGGCGGTGGCCGGGTTGACCGCGCTCGCGGCCGGCGACCCGGTCGACGGCGACGAGGCAGTCCGCGCCTGGCGTGCCGGTGCCGGCCTGCCCGTGCCGCCGGGCCGGCGGGTGCCGCTGCCCGGCTACCCGTTCCGGCGGACCCGGCACTGGATCGAGGCACGACGATGACCGCCGGCGACGATCAGCGCGACCAGCGGGTCGGCCCCGAGCTGCCCTACCCCGAGGTGTGCCTGCCCGACCTGGTCGCGGCGCACGCCCGGCGGCGTCCCGGCGCGCCGGCCGTGGTGCAGGGCGACCTGACGCTCAGCTGCGCCGACCTGGTCGGCCGGGCCGCCGCGCTGGCCGCGTCGCTGCGGGACCACGGCATCGGCGCGGACGACCTCGTCGGCGTCTGCGTGGACCGCCGCCCGGACCTGGTGGTCGCGCTGCTCGGCGTGCAGGCGGCCGGCGCCGGGTACGTCCCGCTCGACCCGGCGCTGCCGCCCGGGCGGTTGCGGGAGCTGGCCGCCGAGGCCCGGCTGCGCGTCGTCGTGGGTACGCCCGCCGCCGAGACGTTCACCGGCCGCACCGTGCTGGACGTCCCCGCCGCCACCGCGCCCTGGCAGCCGACCCCGGCGACGCTCGCCACCACGGCGTACGCGATGTTCACGTCCGGGTCGACCGGGCAGCCCAAGGGCGCGGTGATCGAGCACCGGGCGCTGACCGAGAAGGTCACCTCGATCGCGGGGTTCTCCGGGTTCGACACGGCGACCCGGTGCCTGGCGTTCGCCTCGATCGGGTTCGACGCGTCGGTGGTCGACATGCTCGCCCCGCTCGCCGCCGGGGGCACAGTCGTGCTCGCCGGTGACGCCGAGCGGGCCGACCCGACCCGGCTCTACCGGATCTGCGCCGAGCAGGCAGTCGACGTGGTGGTGTTGCCGCCGCCGATCCTGCCGCTGCTGGACCCGGACCGGCTTCCCGGCGTACGGCTGGTCATCACCGGCGGCGAGGCCACCGGCCCGGAACAGGTCGGCCGCTGGACCGCGGGTGGGCGCCGCTTCATCAGCGTGTACGGCCCGACCGAGGCGACGGTGCTGGTGACCTGGTTCGAGGGCAGCGGCGACTGGACGCGGCCCATCCCGATCGGCCGGCCCGCCGCCAACCACCGCATCCACCTGGTCGACGACGAGCTGCGCGAGGTCGGCCCGGGGGAGATCGGCGAGGTGCTCGCCGGTGGTCCCGGGCTCGGCCGCGGATACCTGTTCGACGCCGCCCGTACTGCGGAGCGGTTCCTCCCGGACCCGTTCTCCGGCCGGCCGGGGGAGCGGCTCTACCGCACCGGCGACCTGGCCCGGTGGCTGCCGGACGGGAGCCTGGAGTTCCTCGGCCGGGCCGACCGGCAGGTGAAGATCCGCGGGCAGCGGATCGAGCTGGGCGAGGTCGAGGCCGTGTTGCGCCGCCACCCGGACGTCGACCTGGCCAGCGTCCAGGTCCGCGCCGGCGCCGGCGGTCAGGAACTCGTCGCGTACGTGGCCACCGGCCTCGACACCGCCGAGCTGCGCGACTACTGCGCCCGGCTGCTGCCGCCCGCCGCCGTACCGGCCCGGATGCAGACGATGCCCGCGCTGCCCATCACCATCAACGGCAAGATCGACACCGAGCGGCTGGCCGAGCTCGACGTCGCCGGACCGGCTCCCGTGCCGTCCGGCGAGCCGCCCGCCACCGGCACCGAACGCCTCGTCGCGCAGGCGTGGGCGGCGCTGCTGGACGTGCCCACTGTCGGCCGCGACGACGACTTCTTCCACCAGGGCGGGCACTCGATCACCGCGATGCGGCTGGTCGCCGACCTGCGCGAGCGGCTGGGCCGCGACCTCGCCATCGAGGACGTGCTGGTGGGGCGGACGCCACGCGGCATCGCCGCCCGCGCCGACGCCGCCGCCGGAACCGGCCCGGCCGACGCCGCCGCCGTCCGGGGACGGCCACCGGCGCTGTCCCCGGCGCAGCAGCGGCTGTGGTTCCTCGACCGCTACTTCCCGGCCGCCGCGTCGGCGTACAACGTCGCGTTCGCCGAACGGATCACCGGCCCGCTCGACGTGGCGGCGCTCGCCACGGCGCTCACCGCCGTCGCGGACCGCCAGCAGATCCTGCGCTGGCGCATCCCGGAGCGTGACGGCGTGCCGTACGCGGTCGCCGACCCGTCCACACCGGTGCCGCTGCCGGTACGTGACCTCGCCCCGGGCACGGACCTCGCCGGCCACCTCGCGGCGAGCGCCGCCACGCCGTTCGCGCTCGCCACCGACACGCTGTGGCGGGCCGAACTGATCCGCACCGGCGACGACGAGCACGTGCTGGCCGTCTACGCCCACCACGCCGTGTTCGACGGCTGGTCCCAGTCGCTGTTCTACGCCGACCTGGCCGCCGCGTACCGGGCCGCGCTCGGGGACGGGCCGCCGCTGCCGCCGCTGCCCGCCACGTACGGCGACTACGTGGCCTGGCGCGCCGACCGTGCCCGGCGCCGCGCCGCCGCCGACCTGGACTGGTGGCTGGACCACCTGACCGGGGCGCCTGTGGTGCTGCGACTCCCCGGGGGACGGGACCGGCCGGCCGAACAGACGTACACCAGCGCGACTGTGCGTACCCGGCTGGACCGGGCCGCCACCGCCGCGCTCACCGACCTCGCCGCCGGGCTCGGTGCGACCCCCGCCGCCGCCGTGCTCGCCGCGTTCGCGCTGGTGCTGGCCCGGCGCACCGGCCTACCCGACCTGGTGGTGGGCACCCCCACTGTGGACCGGCGGGCCGCCGACTTCGAGGCGATGGTCGGCTTCTTCATCGAGATCGCGCCGCTGCGGCTGCGGCAGACGCCCGGGGCCGGGTTCGCCGCGCACGTCCGCGCCGCCTGGGAGGAACTGCTCGCCGCGCTCGCCCACCCGGAGGCACCTGTCGAACGCATCGTCGGCGGCCTCGGGCTGGGCGGCCTGCTCGACCGCAGCCCACTGGTGCAGGTGCTGTTCAACATGTACACGTTCGACGAGCCCCGGCTGGACCTGGCCGGGCCGGCCGCCGAACCGGTGCCGGTGCCCGCGCCCGGCTCACCGTTCGACCTCACGCTCTACGGCATCACCCGGGACGGGCGGCTGCGCGTGGAGATCGTCTTCAACCCGGACGTCTACGGCGAGACGCTGATCAGCGACGTGCTCGCCGACGTCGAGCGGTTGCTGCGGGCCGGCGCCGCCGACCCGGAGCGGCCGGTGGCCGAGCTGCCCGCCTGGACCGCCGTCCCGGCCGGAACGGCCGACGGCGTGCCCCGGGCCGCCCGGGTGAACCGGACCGGAGGCCGCGCCGGGGTGCCCGCCGCCCGCCCGGCCACCGCCACCGAGCGGCGGATCGCCGCGGTCTGGTGCGACGTGCTCGGCGTACCGGAGGTGGCCGCGACTGACAGCTTCTTCGACGTCGGCGGCGGCTCGCTCGCGGTCGCGGTCGTGCAACGGCAGCTCAACCGGCTGCTCGGCACGAACCTGCGGGTCGTGGACCTGTTCCACCACCCGACCGTCCGCGCGCTCGCCGCGCACCTGGACAGCCTCGGTGCGGCGTCGTCCGGCGAGGACGCCGAGGACGAGGCGGTGGAACGCGCGGCACGCCGGGGCGCGCTGCGCCGCCAGCGGGCCCAGCGCCGCCCGGTGGTGGAGGAGGAGCCGCGGTGACGTACCTGGTCCCCCTCGGCGACACCGGCTGGTCGGTGTGGCGGGACGTGCTGCTGCGCAGCGCCGGGTTCCCCGCCGACGGACTGGACCGGTTCGCCGCGCCGGACTGCGCCGACGCCGCCGACCGGCACCTGAACGGTGACCTGGACGAGACGGCGTTCACCACCGCGTACGCCACCGCCGTCCGGGCGTCGTCGGCGGCGCTGTGCGGGATCGCCGCCGACCCGCTGTTCCGCGAGGCCGTCGCCTGGCAGAACCCGGAGGCGCTGGTGGCGCTGGACGGGCTGCTCCGCGACGGCCCGGACGCACCCCGCAACGTCCGCCGCCGGGGCCGGGAGAACGTCGTCGCCGGGTACTGGCAGCGCTACGTCGCCAAGTGCGAGACCATCGGCTTCTTCGGGCCGGTGTGCTGGGGCACCGTGGCACCGGGTGCGCCCGGCGTCACCGCCGTGCCCGGCCCCGGGCTGCTCCGTCACCGCGCCGTCCACCTCGAACACTGGGCGCTCGCCGCGTACGCGGACCGGCTGGCCGCCGACCCGCAGGTCCGGCAGTGGCTGGCACCGGTCCGGGCGCCGCACGTCCACCTGGAGGGCCGGGTCGTGCACCGGCCCGCCCAGCGCCCGGAACCGGTGTCGCTGAGCGAGTCGATCGCGCTGTGCCGGTGCGACGGCACCCGCCCGGCCCGGGAGGTCGTCGACGATCTGGTGCGTGACGGGCAGACCGGCGTACGCCGCGCCGAGGAGGGGTTCCTGCTGCTCGCGCAGCTCGTCGAGCGAGGGCTGCTGCGCTGGGACTTCGACCTGCCGCAGGGCTTCGCCGCGCAGGACCACCTGCGGGAGCGGATCGCGGCGATCGGTGACCGGGAGTGCCGCACGCGGGCGCTGGACGGGCTGGACCGGCTGGCCGCCGCCCGCACCCGGGTCGCCGACGCCGCCGGTGACCCGGCCGCGCTCATCGGCGCGCTGTCCGCGCTGGACGCCGAGTTCACCGCGCTCACCGGGCTGCCGCCGCGCCGCCGGGCCGGGCAGAACTACGCCGGGCGGGCGCTGTGCCACGAGGAGACCGCACGCGACGTGGACCTCACGGTCGGCGGCGGCCTGCTCGACTCCCTGGCCCCGGCGCTGGACCTGCCGCTGCGGGCGGCACGCTGGCTCACCGCCGAACTGGCCACCGCGTACGGCGACGCGCTGCGCGACCTGTACGACGACCTCAGCGGCGACGGACCGGTCCGGCTCGGCGACCTGTGGTTCGTCGCGCAGGGGCCGCTGTTCGGGCCCGGCGACCGGCCGGTGGACCGGGTCGCGGCCGAGTTCGCCGCCCGCTGGGACCGGGTGCTCGGACTGGCCGGACTGCCCGAGGGAACGGCCCGGGTGGAGTTCGGCGCGGCCGAGCTGGCGCCCCTGGTGGCCGACCGGTTCCCGGCGACCCGCCCCGGCTGGAGCGCGGGCCGGGTGCACAGCCCCGACCTGCAACTGTTCGCCGAGTCACCCGAGGCGCTGGCCGCCGGCGAGTTCGGGGCGGTGCTCGGCGAGCTGCACGCCGCGTACGCCACGTTCAACGCCGAGCTGTTCACCCACTGTCACCCCGACGTGGACCGGCTGCGGCGCGCGTACGCGGCCGACCTGGGCCCGGGACGGCTGCGCCCGCTCTACCCGGTCGACTTCCCCCGCGTCGGCGGGCGGCTGTCCGCGTCCCTGCACGGGCCGGACGACCACCGGCTCGCGTTCGCCGACGCGCCCGGCGCGCCGCGCGACCGGCTCGTGCCGGCGAACGCGGCGATCGTGTCCGAGGTGGACGGCGTCCTGGTGGCGACCGGCCCGGACGGCACACGCTGGCCGCTGGTGGAGGTGTTCTCCGACCTGATCGCGGTGCACGCCGGTGACGCGTTCAAGCTGATGACCGACCGCCCGCACAGCCCCCGGGTGACAGTCGACCGGCTGGTGCTGGCCCGGGAGACCTGGCGCACCACTGTCGGGGCGACCGGCCTGGCCGACGCCGTCGACCAGGCGCGGCGCTACCTCGCGGTACGCCGCTGGCGGGCCACGCTGGGCCTGCCGGAACGGGTCTTCGTCCGGGTGGCCACCGAACTGAAGCCCACCTACGTGGACCTGACCAGCCCGCTCTACGCCAACCGGCTCTGCCTGCTGCTGCGCGCCGCCCGGCGGGCCGGCGGCGACGACGTGGCGGTGACCGTGTCGGAGCTGCTGCCGGCGCTCGGGCAGGCGTGGCTGCCCGACGCCGCGGGCCGCCGGTACGTGAGCGAACTGCGCCTGCACATCAGCGATTCGGCCGAGCCGGAGGTCATGGCGTGAACGAGACAGTGGAGCCGATCGCGATCGTCGGGCTCAGCCTGCGCGTGCCGGGGGCGGCGTCGGCGGAGGAGTTCTGGCGCAACCTGGTCGTCGGCGCCGAGTCGCTCACCCGGTGCACCCGCGCGGAGCTGCTGGCCCGGGGCGTCCCGGCGGAGCAGCTCGACGATCCGGCGTACGTGCCGGTGGCCGCCGTGCTCGACGGCGTGGACCGGTTCGACGCGGAGCTGTTCGGAATGAGCCCCCGCGACGCGGAGCTGACCGACCCGCAGCAGCGGCTGTTCCTGGAACACGCGCACGTCGCGCTCACCGACGCGGGCTGCGACCCGGCCCGTTACGACGGCGAGATCGGCGTGTACGCGGGCGGCAACGCCGACCTGTACCAGTGGCTCAACGTCCGGCGGAACCCGCGGGCGCTCGCGGACGCCGGTGAGCTGCGCGTGTCGCTCGGCAACAAGCCGGACTACCTGGCCAGCACCGTCGCGTTCCGGCTCGGCCTGCGCGGGCCGGCGATGACGGTGCAGACCGCCTGCTCGTCGTCGCTCGTCGCGGTGCACCTGGCCGCCGAGGCGCTGCGCAGCGGCGAGTGCGACACGGCGCTCGCCGGCGGCGTGTGCGTGGAACTGCCGCACGGCGTCGGGTACGTCGCCGACGAGGGCTACACCTCCGCCGACGGGCACTGCCGCCCGTTCGACGCGGACGCCGACGGCACCGTCTACGGCAGCGGCGTCGGCGTGGTCGTGCTCAAGCGGCTCTCCGACGCGCTCGCCGACGGCGACGACATCAGGGCGCTGGTCATCGGCAACGCGGTGAACAACGACGGCTCGGCCAAGGCGAGCTTCACCGCGCCGAGCGTCACCGGTCAGGTGGAGGTGGTCACGCAGGCGCTCGCGGTGGCCGGCGTCGCCCCGCGTTCGGTGGGGTACGTCGAGGCGCACGGCACCGGCACCGTCCTCGGCGACTCGATCGAGCTGGCGGCGCTGAGCACGGCGTACGGGCGGCGCACCGCCGAGCGGGGCTGGTGCGGCGTCGGTTCCACGAAGGCCAACATCGGTCACCTCAGCGCGGCCGGCGGCGTGATCGGCCTGATCAAGACCGTACTGTCGATGCGGCACCGGCTCATCCCGCCCACAGTCAACCACGACCGGCCGCACCCCGACATCGACGTCGAGGCGAGCCCGTTCTACGTGGTGTCCACGCTGACCAAGTGGGAGCCCGAGGACCAGCGACCGCTGCGTGCAGGCGTCAGCTCGCTCGGCCTCGGCGGCACCAACGCGCACCTGGTGCTCCAGGAGGCGCCGCCGCGCGTACCCCCGGAGCCGGATCACGGCGGCGGCGAGCTGCTCCAGGTGTCCGCCGCGACCCCCGACGCGCTGGCCGCTGCCTGTGCCCGGCTGGCCGAGCGGCTCACCGGCGCGCCCGATGTGGAGCTGCGCGACGTGGCGTACACGTTGCGGGAGGGCCGGCCGGCGTACCGGCACCGGGCCGCCGTCGTCGCTGTGGACCGGGGCCGGGCGGCAGCGGCGCTCACCGACCCGAAACGCCGCGCCACCGGGGACGCCGCCGCGCCGCCCCGGGTGGGCCTGCTCCTGCCCGGCCAGGGCGCGCAGCACCCCGGCATGGGCGCGCACCTGGCCGCTACCGAGCCGGTGTTCGCCGCCGCCGTGGACGAGTGCGCCGCGATCCTCGGCTGGGACGCGAACGGGATGATCTTCGACGCCGGACCCGGTGCGGACGAACGGCTGGCCGGACCGGCGGTGGCGCAGCCCGCGCTGTTCGCCGTCGAGTACGCGCTGGCGACGTTGTGGCGGCACTGGGGTGTCACGCCCGCCGCGATGATCGGCCACTCCGTCGGCGAACTGGTCGCCGCGACCGTGGCCGGGGTGTTCGACCTGCCGGACGCGCTGCGGCTCGCCGCCGCCCGGGGCCGCCTCGTGCAGGCCGCGCCGGAGGGCCGGATGCTCGCCGTGCAGCGCGGCGCCGACGAGATCGCGGCGCTGCTGCCCGACGGTGTGGCGGTGGCGATCAGCAACGGCCCGCACACCTGCGTGGTGGGCGGCGCGCCGGAACCGGTCGCCGCCGCCGAGGTCCTCCTGCGCGAGCGCGGCATCGGCTGCACGCCGCTGCGGTCGCCGTACGCGATGCACGTGCCGCTGCTGGCGGCGGTGCGCGACGAGTTCGCGGCGCTCGTGGCGGCGGTGCCGCGCCGGGCGCCGGACCTGCCGGTGTTCTCGGCCGCGACCGCCGCGCCGTTCACCGACGAGCAGATCACCGACCCGGCGTACTGGGCCGACCAGCTCTGCCTGCCGGTGCGGTTCGGCGCCACAGTGGCCGCGCTCGCCGTGACCGGCGCCGCCGACGACTGGCTGCTGCTGGAGTGCGGTCCCGGCCGGCAGCTCGCCGGTCTGGCCCGGCTCAGCCTGCCGGCGGGAGCCCGGGCGCCGCTGCGCACGCTGCCCGCGCCGGGGGAGCGGCTGACCGACAGGCAGACCGCGTACGAGGCTGCCGGTCGCCTGTGGTCGGCCGGGGTGCCGGTGCGGCTGCCCGCCTCCGGCACGCCGCGCCGGGTGCCGCTGCCCGGCTACCCGTACCAGCGCGCCCGGTACTGGATCGACCCGGAACCGGTGGCCGCGCCCGCCGAACCGGCCACCGACGAGCGGTACGACGACGGCGTGGCCGAGGTGCCGGTCTGGCGCCAACTGCCCGACCTCGCGCCCGTCGAGGCGCCCGGGCCGCTGCTGCTGTTCGCCGCCGGGGAGCGCGGCACGGCGCTCGCGGACCGGCTGCGCGAGCGCGGCGCGGACGTCACAGTGGTACGTCCCGGACCGGCCTTCGCGGTCCGCCCGGACGGCTACCGGCTGCGCCCGGCCAGCGTCGCCGACCACCAGCGCCTGCTCGACGAGTGCGCCGACGACGGCCGGGCCGCCCGGATCGTGCACGCGTGGGCGCTCGACGGCGACCCGGCCGGCCCGGACGCCGACGCCGTGGCGGCGGCCCAGGAACACGGGTACCTCGCGCTGCTGACCCTGCTGGAGGCGCTGCCGGCCGTTGACGTGACGCTGGACGTGGTGACCGCCGGGACGGCCGACGTGACCGGCTCCGACCTGCTGCGCCCGGAACACGCCACAGTCGCCGGGGTGGTGCGCTCGGTGCCGCTGGAACGTCAGGGACTGCGCTGCCACTGGGTGGACGCAGACCCGGCCGAGCCGGGCGCGGACGCGCTGGCGGACGAGCTGCTCGGCGCCGAGCGGGCCGAGGCGGTCGCGCTGCGGCTGGGCGGGCGCCGCTGGACGCGCGGGTTCGCGGCGGCACCGGCGCGCCGGCGTGCCGGGCCGGCAGTGCGCGACGGCGGGCGCTACCTGATCACCGGTGGACTGGGCCGGATCGGCGGGGCGTTCGCCGCCGAACTGGCCCGCCGGGGCGCGCGGCTGGTGCTGGTCGGCCGGACCGCCCGGCTGGACCTGGTCGAGGCGCTGGAACGGGCCGGGGCGCAGGTCCGCCACGTGCGCGCCGACGTGACAGACGTGGACGCGCTGCGGGCGGTACGCGCCGACATCGAGGACGACCTCGGCGGACTCGACGGCATCGTGCACGCCGCGCGGCTGCCCGACACCGGGTTGTCCACCGGGTCGCGGCCGGCCGAGGCGACAGCCGAACTGCTGCCGAAGGTCACCGGCACGCTGGCGCTGCGCGCGGTCTTCGGCGATATGCCGCTCGACTTCGTGCTGCTCAGCTCCTCGGTGACCGCGCTCGCCGGTGGCTTGGGCCGCGCCGACGACACGGCCGCCAACGCGTTCCTCGACGCGTACGCGCGCAGCCCGCACGGCTGGCGGTCGCCGGTGCTGTCGGTGGCCTGGGGCGCGTGGCGGGAGGAGGGCGTACCCGACCACGACGGGCTGGCCCCGGACGCGGCGGTGCGCGCGGCCTGCCGGGTCCTCGCCGAGGGACGGACCGGCTCGGTGGCGATCGGCGCCTACACGGTGGAGGCGGTCGCCGGGCACGAGCGGCGGCCATCGCCGCGACTGTGGGCGCGTCGAACNGACCACGGCGGCCACCGCCTCGACGGTGACCGCCGCCGACGGCGACCTGCAGGACACCGTCGCCCGGATCTGGCGTGACGTGCTGGGCGTGACCGAGGTCGGCCCGCACGACGACTTCTTCCGGCTCGGCGGCACCTCGCTCGTGGCCGCCCAGCTGGTGCTGCGGATCCGGCAGGCGGTGGGCGCCCGGCTGTCCATGCGGGTGCTGTTCGACGCGCCCACAGTCGCGGCGATGGCCGCCCGGATCGAGTCGCTGCGCGCCGCCCCGCCGGCCGAGGCGCCCATCCCGCGCCTGCGCCGACCGGGACGGCCGGGATGACCGAGTCACGCCACGACGTCACGCCGGTGGACGACGTCTACACCGTTCCCGCCTCGTACGCCCAGGAGCGGGTCTGGTTCACCGCCCAGCTCAGCCCCGGGCAACCGCTGTTCACGATGACCGACGCGGTCACCCTGCCGACGGGTGCCGGGCCGGAGCAGGCGCTCGCCGCGCTGCGGACGGTCACCGACCGGCACGAGGCCATGCGCACCACGCTGCGCCTGCACGACGGGCGGCTCTACCAGGACATCCACCCCACGGTCCCGGTGAAGTTGCCGGTCACCGACCTGTCCGCGCTGCCCGGGCCGGAGCGGGACGCCGCCCGCGCCCGGATCGTCGCCGAGTACGCCCGCCTCGACCTGCCGATGGACGCGGCCCCGCTGTGGCGGGCCCGGCTGCTGCGGCTCGACCCGGACACCTGGTGGCTGCTGTTCGCCGGGCACCACGTCATCCTCGACGGCACGTCCCTGCTGCACCTGCGCGCCGAGCTGACCGAGCTGTGCGCCGCCGCCGTCGCGGGCCGCGCGCCGGACCTGCCCGAACTGCCGATCCAGTACGCCGACTACGCGGCCTGGGAACGCGACCGCCTCGACGGCCCCCGGTGGGACGAGCTGCGCGACCACTGGCGGGAGGCGCTGACCGGCCTGCCCGCCGTGCACGCGCTGACCACCGACCGGCCGCGCCCGGCGACGCTCACGTTCGACGGCGCCGACGTCCGCCGGACGCTGCCCGGGCCCGTGACGGCGGCGCTGCCGGAGCTGTCCCAGCAGGCCGCCGCGACCCCGTTCATGGTGCAGCTGGCCGCCTACGTGGCGCTGCTGCACCGGCTGTCCGGAAGCGACGACGTGGTGGTCGGCATGCCGGTGGCCGGCCGCGACCGGGCCGAGCTGGAACCGCTGCTCGGCATGTTCATGAACATGCTGGTGCTGCGCGTCGACGTGTCGGGCGACCCACCGTTCCTGACCCTCGTGCGCCGGGTCCGCCGGGTCGTGCTCGACGCCTGGGACCACCAGGACATGCCGTTCCAGAAGCTCGTCGAGGAGCTGGCGGTACGACGCGACCCGGGCGTGCCGCCGCTGTACCAGCTCACGTTCCACCACCTGCCTACCGGCCGGGGTGAGGCGTTCGGCGGCGCCATGGACGACCTGTCGCTGGAGATCGCCGGGGACGAGCTGCGGCTGGAGTACCGCACCGCGCTGTTCGAGCGCGCCGCGATGGAGGCGTTCGCGGACCGCTACCTGCTGCTGTTCGCCGCCGCCGTGGCCGCGCCCCGGACCCGGGTGAGCGCGCTGCCGGTCATGCCGGACGCCGAGCACGCGGCGGTCGTGACCGGCTGGAACGCCACCGCCGCCCCGGTGCGCCGGACCACGCTGGCGGAGCTGTTCGACGCCCAGGCCCGCCGCACGCCGGACGCGGTCGCGCTGGTCGACGGCGACACCCGGATGACGTACGCGCAACTGTCCGACGCCGCCGAGCAGGTGGCGCGACGGCTGGTCGCGCACGGCGTGGGACCGGAGTCGGTGGTCGCGATCCACGAGCCCCGCTCCCGCCGCCTGATCGCCGGCCTGCTCGGCATCCACCGGGCCGGTGCGGCGTACCTGCCGCTGGACCCGGACCACCCGCCGCAGCGGCTGGCCTTCATGCTCGCCGACGCCGGCGCCGGGGTGCTGCTGGCCGACGAGCTGCCGGACGGGCTGACCGTCCCGGGCACAGTGCTGCCGCTGACCGCGCCGGACCGGCCGCGCACCGCAGGGGGCACTGCCGCCGGACCGGGGAACGCGGCGTACGTGATCTACACGTCGGGCTCCACCGGGCGGCCGAAGGGCGTGGTCAACGAGCACGCCGCGATCGTCAACCGGCTCGACTGGATGCAGGACGCCTTCGCGCTCGGACCGGACGACGCGGTACTGCACAAGACGCCGATCGGGTTCGACGTGTCGGTGTGGGAGGTGTTCTGGCCGCTGCTCGTGGGCGCGCGGCTGGTGCTCGCCGCGCCGGGCGGGCACCGCGACCCGGCGTACCTGCGGGAGCTGATCGAACGGGAGCGGATCACCACGGTCCACTTCGTGCCGTCGATGCTCGACGCGTTCCTGTCCACCGCCGGCCCGGCTGACCCGGCCCGCTGCGGGTCGCTGCGGCGGATCGTGTGCAGCGGCGAGGAACTGCCCGCCGACCTGGCCCGCCGCGCCGTGGCCGCGATCCCGTCCGCAGCGCTGCACAACCTGTACGGGCCCACCGAGGCGGCGATCGACGTCACCGCCTGGGCGGCCACGCCCGACGCGCTGACCGGCGTGACCCGGGTGCCGATCGGCGGGCCGATCCGCAACGTGCGCACCTACGTGCTCGACGAGGCGATGCGGCCGGTGCCGGCCGGCGTGGCCGGGCAGCTGCACCTCGGCGGCGTGCAGGTGGCACGCGGCTACCTGAACCGGCCCGCACTCACCGCGGGCTCGTTCGTCCCCGACCCGTTCGGCGGGCCCGGCGGCCGGCTGTACGCCACCGGCGACCTGGCCCGCTGGCGTACCGACGGGACGCTGGAGTTCCTCGGCCGCATCGACGACCAGGTGAAACTGCGGGGCCTGCGGATCGAGCTGGGGGAGATCGCCGCGGTGCTGCGCGAACAGCCGGGCGTCGGCTCCGCCGCCGTCGTCGTGCGCGGCGCCACGCCCGCCGAGCAGCGTCTCGTGGCGTACCTGGCGGGGGAGGCCCCGGACCCGGCGGAGCTGCGGGCGGCGCTGAAGCGGCGGTTGCCCGAGTACATGGTGCCGTCGGCGTTCGTCACGCTCGACGCGCTGCCGCTGTCCGCGAACGGCAAACTCGACACCGCCGCGCTGCCCGCACCCTCGTCCGGCGTCGCCCCCGCGCAGCGCCGTCCGCCGGTGACCCCGGTCGAGCAGACGGTGGCCGCCACCTGGCGCGACGTGCTGGGCGTGCCCGAGGTCGGCCTGGACGACGACTTCTTCGAGCTGGGCGGTCACTCGCTGCTGGCGATCCGGATGCTGGCGCTGCTGCGCGAGGCGTACGGGCAGGTCGACGTCGGCGTGATGGACGTGTTCGCGCACCCGACGGTGCAGGGGCTGGCCGCGCTGATCGACGCTCCGGCGGAGGGCGAGCGGCAGCGTCCGCTGCTGTACGAGCTGACCCGGCCGGTCCCGGCGGACCAGCGTGTGCGCTCGTACGTGTGTGTGCCGTACGGCGGCGGGCTCGCCAGCATCTACCAGCCGCTCGCGGACGCGCTGCCGGCCGGGCACACGCTGTTCTCCGTGGCGATCCCCGGCCACGACGTCGGCGTCCGCGACACCGAGCTGCCCTTCGACGAGCTGGTCGAGCGGTGCGTGACCGAGATCCAGGAGCGGGTGGACGGCCCGCTGGTCCTCTACGGCCACTGCGTCGGCGGCGCGCTGCTGACCGGCATCGCCCGGCGGCTGCACGAGCGGGGACGCCCGATCGAGGCGATCTACGCCGGTGGCGTGTTCCCCACCGCCCGCCCGGACAACATGCTCGGCCGGCTCGTCGACTGGGCCGACTCCCGGGGCGCGGACCGGCGCTACGAGACGTTCCTGCGCTCGATCGGGGCGGAACTGGCCGACCTGGACCAGGCGCAGGTCGACCGGTTCGTCCACCACGTACGCCGGGAGGCCGCCGAGGCGCAGGAGCGGTTCACCGAGTGGCTGGACGGCGAGCCGGTCCGGGTGCCCGCACCGGTGATCTCCGTCGTCGGTACCCACGACGTGCTCACCGAGTACTACGAGGAGCGGTACCGCGAGTGGAGCTTCCTCGGCGAGTCCACAGCGCTCGTGGTGCTGGACGAGGCCGGGCACTACTTCGTCAAGCAGCGGGCCGAGGCGCTCGCCGAGGTGCTCACCCGTACCCATCCCCGGCTCGCCGAGCCGTCCGCCGCGCCGCGACAGGGTAACGGCTGGGCACTGGCGGCCACCAGCACCGATCCGGTCACCGCCGAGACCGGCGTGCAACCGGGCGTACGCCGGTTCCTGGCGATCACCGCCAGCCAGCTCATCTCGTCGACCGGCTCGGCGCTGACCCATTGGGCGGTGCCGGTCTGGGTCTACCTGGAGACCGGGTCGATGCTGTGGTTCGGCCTGTCCGGGGTGATCGCCTACCTGCCGGCGCTGCTGGCACTGCCGGTCGCCGGCGCGGTCGCGGACCGGTTCGACAGGCGCCGCGTGCTGCTGGCCGCCTGCGCGACGGCGGTGACAGCGGAGGCGCTGCTGGCGCTGCTGCTGTGGACCGACCGGCTGGGACTGGCGGCCGTCTACACGCTCGTGTGCGTGCTCGGCGCGGCATCGGTGTTCCAACGCATCACCTACCTGGCCGCGATCCCGCAGGTGGTGCCGAAGCGCTACCTGGGGCACGCCAACGGCATCGCGCAGCTCGCGGTCGGGCTCAGCTCGCTCGCGGTGCCGCTGCTGGCTGCGGGCCTGCTCGCCGCGATCGGCCTGGCCGGCGTCCTGGTCATCGACATCGTCAGCTACGTGGTGGCGATCGGTGTGCTGGCCGCGGTGCGGTTCCCCGACCTGCTCGGCCGGCGCCGCAAGGAGCCGTTCCTGGCCGAGCTGATCGGCGGGGCAAGGATGACGTGGGCCGAGCCGGGCTTCCGGGCCATGCTGGGCTTCTTCTCGCTCTACAACCTGTGCCTGGCGAGCCTGCTGCTGGTACCGCCGATGGTGCTCGCGTTCGGCACGATGGGCCAGGTCGGCACCGTGGCGTTCGCCGAGGCGCTCGGCGCCGTCCTCGGTGGACTCGCCATCGCGGTGTGGGGCGGCCCGACCCGGCGCCGGATGCCCGCGCTGATCGCCATCGCGTTCGGCGTGGCGGTCAGCCTGGTGCTCAGCGGCGTCCGCCCGAGCCTGCTGCTGGTGGCGCTCGGCAGCTTCGGCGTGGGGCTGGGCCTGGGCCTGCACAACGGCATCTACCTGTCGATCATCCAGGTGAAGGTGCCGCAGCGGTTCCACGGCCGGGTGCTGGCGATCATCCAGACGCTGACCTGGGCGACGCTGCCGCTGGGCTTCGCCGTGCTGGTGCCGCTGAGCGGGTCGCTGCTGGAACCGATGTTCGCCCCCGGCGGCGCGCTGGCCGGCAGCGTCGGCGCGCTGATCGGAACCGGCCCCGGCCGGGGACTCGGGTTCGCGTTCGTGGTGTCCGGGCTGGCCCTGGCCGTGGTGGCGCTCGGCGCCTACGGCGTACGCCGGCTGCGCCTGTTCGACACCGAGACCCCCGACGCGCCGGCGGACGCCACCGAGTGGCTACCGCACCTGCGCCGGGTCGACGATCTGTAGCCGCAGTTCCGAGGCGTACGCCCGGCCGGCCCCGTCGGTCAGCCAGGCGTCGTCCGGGCCGGGCAGCAGCTCGGTGACTGTGAGCCCGACCCCGTCGCCGCCCTTGGTGTGCGCGCCGCGCAGCAGCGTGCACAGCAGCCGGGTGTAGACGCCGCTGGTCAGGTCCACATAGCTGGGTTTGAGTTCGGTGTCGACCCGCACGAAGATCCGCTCGGGCAGGCCGAGCGCGAGCCGCCAGCGCCGTACCGCGAGGTAGCGTTCCCGCTCGCCCTTGACCGTGTGCAGGCCGGTCTCGCCCACAGTGGTGCGCCACGTCTCGCGGACCAGCACCAGGTCGTCGACTGTGACGCGCGGCGTGCGCCCGGCGTTGCCGGCCAGCTTCCACGTGTCGAACACCTGGTAGTCGAACAGCGGCGCGAACACCTCCAGCAGCGGCCACCGCCGCCCGTCGTCGGCGTGCGCGGTCAGCGTGCCGTCGTCGTCCGGCCGCACGGTCAGGGTGGTGATCGGCACGAGGCGGTCCGGGTCGGCGCCGGGAGCGCTGACGAACCCGAGCTGTGCGTCGCCGGGCCCGTGCAGCCACTCCGCGATCCGGGCGGTGTGCCGGGGCCAGTCCACCGGCGGCAGCAGCCGGACCCGGCCGCCGGGCAGGTCGGCGCGCATCCCGTCGCGCAGCCGCTGCGGGTCCGGGTGCCCGTACGCGAAGAAGTGCGTGTCGAACGCCGCCAGGGCCACGTGCAGCTCGCCGAGCACGACTGTGAAGTCCCCGCGCAGCAGCGCCGCCTCGTCCGGGGCGCACACGTGCACGTCCGGGCTGTGAATGCGGGCGGCGGCCCAGCCAGGCGCGTCGGCGGGGAACGCGACGGCGACCCGCTCGGTCAGCGCGGCGGCGTCGAACCGCAGCTCCCGGGCGTCCGCGTCGGCGTCGGCCAGGCCCAGCACCGTCGCCCACCGGTCCAGGAACCCGGCGGTGACGGCGGCGGCGGGCGGATCCGCCCCGAACACCACCGCCTGCGCCAGGAACCACAGGTCGGCCACCGGCACGTCGTCGGTGGCCGACTCCGCCGCGAGGTCGCGGTACAGGGCGGCCAGCGCGTCGGCGTACGCCTGCCCGATCGCCGCGGTCAGCCACCGCGCCGACAGCAGCAGCGGTTCCAGCGGCGCGAGCCGTTCCAGCAGCGCGTCACCGAAGCGGACGTCCAGGTCGCGGACCGTCTCCAGGTGGCACAGCGTGCGCCCGGCGTACACCTCGCCGGGCTGCTGCCGCGCGGCCCGGCCGGTCAGTTCCACGAACCGCCGGTCCAACGCGGACATCGCCGCGGCCAGCGCGTCCGGGCCGTCGGCGGCGGCCACCGCGTCGCGCAGGTCGCTCACCGTCGCGAGGTCGCCGAGCACCCGCTCGCGGACCGTGTCGTCGCCGATCGCGGCGAGCTGCTCGCGCAACGCGTCCTCGGCGGTGAGGTCGACCGGCAGGTCGAAGCCGATCCGCAGCACGCCGCGCCCGGCCAGGTCGTCGAGCTGCGCGTGCACGTCAGCGGCCCGGCGGAAGCCGCTCGCCGGGTCCGCGAGCAGCGCGGCGACCAGGTCGGCCACGCGCGGTCCGCGCCGCGCCAGCGTGAGCAGCACGGCCGTCGCCGCCGGAAGTGTCTGCGGTGGATGGTGCGGATGCCGCAGCACACGGTCGCGCAGGCTCAGGTGCGGGGCGAGCCGCACCGGCAGCCAGTCCCGCACGCCGGGCACGCGGGCGAAGGCCTCCGCGAGCGCGTCCAGGCCCCACCGCTCCAGGAACACCTTCCGGGTACGCGTCAGCGCCGCGCCGGGACGCACCGTCGCGACCGGACCGCTGCCGCCCAGCTCGGTCCAGCAGATCGGGCCGAAGAAGCCCACCGTGTCGTTCTTCAGGCAGTACCGCTGCCAGTACTTCGCGACGACCTCCTCCCGGTGCCGCCGGCGCAGGTTGCGCGGGGCGTGCGGGCCGTCGCGCCGGATCGCGTCGACGGCGAGCAGGACCGCCGGGTTCTGCCAGGTCAGCGCCGTACGGAAGGCGTCGTCGCAGGCGATGTCGTAGACCGCCTGCCCGAGGTCGGCCGCGGCGGCGTCGAACGCCGCAGCGAACTCCGCGGCGTCGCCGTCCCCGCGCAGGTGCCGGTCGGCCGCCTCCGCGAGCGCCGGAGCGGCGAACCGGCTCATCCCGTCGGCCGGAAAACCGGCCGACCGGATCAACGCGGAACGCCATACGTGCCAACGGCTTCCGGGCAGGGACGTGAGATGCTCTCGGGGCATGGGGGAATGGTAAGCAGCGGCGGATCTGCGGCGGGACGGTCGAGCATGAGCTTCGGGCTGGTGTCCTTCGGTGAGGCGCTCGGCGACCCGGCGCCCGTCGCCGACGTGGTGGCGCAGTACACCGACGACGTCAACCGCGTCCTCGGGTACGGCTACCGGCGGGTGCACCGCGCCGCGCCGGACGTCGGTCTGACCGACCTCGCCGAGCGGGCCGCCCGCCGCGCCCTGGACGCCGCCACGCTGCCCGCCGCGCAGGTGGACCTGCTGGTGCTCGCCGTCACCGACCTCACCGAACACCTCTACTGGGACGCCGCCGCCGACCTGGCGTACCGGCTCGGCGCGGCCGGCGCCGAAGCGGTGCTGCTCACCCAGGCGTGCACCACCGGCGTGCTCAGCCTCGACACCGTCGCCGGCAAGTTCGCCACCCACCCGGAGTACGACACCGCGCTCGTGGTGGCCGCGAACCGGACCTGCGAGGCGTACTGGAACCGGATGGACACCCAGCCGATGGTGTTCTCCGACGGCGCGGTGGCCACAGTGGCCCGGCGCGGGCATCCCCGGCTGCGCTGGCAGGTCACCGAGGCGGCCACCGACGGCCGCTACGCCGGGTTCTACCGGCTCGACGGCGGTGGCGCGGCGGCGCCGTTCGCACCCGGCGCCGAGCCGCCCGCCGCCCGCGACGTGTGGCACGTGATGGAGTTCTTCGACTACGACCCCGAGCAGTTCGCGCAGTACGCCCGCCACCTCGACGAGCGGATGGTGCGGGTCACCGAACGCGCCTGCGAGCGGGCCGGCGTCACAGTCGCCGACCTGGCGCGGCTGATCCTGGTCGCCGACAACGAACGCGCCATGACGTCGCTCGCCGAGGCCCACAAGGTGCCGCCGGAGCGGACCAACCGGGATCTGGCGGCCGAGTACGGGCATCTCGGCGCGGCGGACCAGCTGTTCGGACTGAGCCGCCTGTTCGACGCCGGTGAGCTGCACGACGGCGACCGGGTCGCGTTGATCTCGTTGGGCCGGGGCACCCACTGGGCCTGTACGATCATCGAGGTATGAGCATGTCCAGCCGGCTGGTGCGGCTCGTCGCCGACGTGCTGGAACTGCCCGTCGACCAGGTCGACGCGCAGACCGGCCCCGCGACCAGCGCCGCGTGGGTGAGCCTGCGTCACCTCCAGATCGTCGCGGCCGTCGAGGACGCGTACCGGATCTCGCTGACGCCCCGGGAGATCCGGACCGTGCGGTCGGTGGCCGACCTGCGCGCGCTGCTCGCCCAGCGGGGTGTGCCGGAGTGACAGCCGCGCCGGCCCCGCTCGACGACGCCGACCTCGACGCGGGGCTGCTCATCCGCCGCTTCGAGGAGCACCTGCTGCGCCTGTACGCCGACGGTCACCTCGCCGGCACCACGCACACCTGCCTCGGTCAGGAGTACGTCCCGGTCGCGCTGGCCCCGCTGCTGACCGGCGACTTCGTGTTCAGCAACCACCGCGGCCACGGGCACTACCTGGCGCACTGCGGCGACCCGGAGGGCCTGCTGGCGGAACTGCTCGGCCGCGAGGGCGGGGTGTGCCACGGGTACGGCGGCAGCCAGCACCTGCGCCGGGACCGGTTCCTGTCCACCGGCGTGCAGGGGGAGAGCCTGCCCGCCGCTGTCGGCGTGGGGCTGCACCTCAACCGCACCGGGCAGGACGCGATGGTGGTGGCGTACATCGGCGACGGGACCTGGGGCGAGGGCGCTGTCTACGAGGCACTGAACATGGCCGCGCTGTGGCGGGTGCCGCTGCTCGTGGTGGTCGAGCACAACCGGATCGCCCAGTCCACCCCGACCACCGCGCAGCTCGCCGGCACCATCGCCGGCCGGGTCGCCGGGTTCGGCATCACCGTCAGCGAGTCCGAATCGCTCGACCTCACCGAGGTACGCGCCGCCGCCGCGCCGCACGTCGAGCGGGTCCGCGCCACCCGGATGCCGCACGTGCTCGTGCAGCACACGGTCCGGCTCGGCCCGCACAGCAAGGGCGACGACACCCGGCCCACCGGCGAACTCGACCGGCTGCGCCGCCTCGACTGGCTCCAGCGGTACGCCGAGGCGTACCCGGAGCGGTTCGCGGCCGCCGACGCGCGGGCCCGGCAGCGGGTCGCGGAGGTCTCGGCCGAGGTGCTGGCCCGGCCGCTCGCGCGCGGAGCGGCGGCGTGACGCGCGCCGAACGGGTCAGCCGCAACCTCAACCGGGCCCTGCACGCGCTGTTCGCCGCCGACGAGCGGGCCTGGCTGCTGGGGGAGGACGTCGCCGACCCGTACGGTGGGGCGTTCAAGGTGACCCAGGGGCTCTCCACCGCCTACCCGGACCGGGTGCTGTCGACGCCGCTGAGCGAGAACGGCATCACCGGCGTCGCGGGCGGCCTGGCGTTGTGCGGCGACACAGTGATCGTCGAGATCATGTTCGGGGACTTCGCCGGTCTCGCCTTCGACCCGATCCTCAACCTGATCACCAAGTCCGTCGCCATGTACGGCGAGCGCACCCCGATGCGGGTGGTGATCCGCTGCCCGGTCGGCGGCGGGCGGGGCTACGGCGCGACGCACAGCCAGAGCCCGCAGAAGCACTTCATCGGCATTCCGCACCTCGCGCTGTACGAGCTGTCCCCGCTGCACGACGCGGCCGACGTGCTGGCCGCCGCGCTGCGCCGCGACGAACCGGCGATGCTGTTCGAGGACAAGGTCCTCTACACCCGGCGGCGGTACGTGGACGGCCGCGTCGACGACCGCCTCGCCTTCGAGCTGCGCGGCGCGGACGGCAACTGGGCCCGCGTCCACGACCCGGACGCCACCGGCGCGCCCACGCTCGTCATCGCGCCGGGCGGGGTCGCCGACCGGGCGATAGCCGCCGCCACCCGGGCCGCCGAGCGGGGACGTACGGTCGAGGTGCTGGTCCCGGCGCGGCTCTACCCGGTGGACGTGGACGGCCTGCGCGACCTGCTCGACGGCGCGCACGGCGTGATCGTCGCCGAGGAGAGCACCGCGGGCGGTACGTGGGGGAGCGAGGTCGCCGCCCGCCTGCACGCCGAGGCCTGGCCACTGCTGCGCGGCCCGGTAGAGCTGGTCAGCTCCGCCGACCGGGTCATCCCGTCCGCGCCGCACCTGGAACGGACGGTGCTGCTCGGCACGGAGGCGATCCTGGACCGGATCATGCGCCTGCCCGCCGCGGTTCCGGTGCCGCGCACCGATTCCTCGCCTGCCGGTCCGCCGCCGCCGGATCCGACCTCGGCGGCGCCGTCGGGCGTCCCGGTGGACGTACCCCGGCTCACCAACGACGGCCTGATCCTCGACGCGGAAGCGCCGTCGATCGGGCTCACCGTCGACGTCGGCACCGGACTGTTCCTGCCGGTGATCCGGGACGCGGCCGGGCTGGACCTCGGCGACCTCGCCGACGCCGTGGTCGCGCTGCGGATGAAGGCGCTGCGCGGCCGGCTCCGCGAGGAGGACATGGCCGGCATGAACGTCCTGGTCGCGCTCAACGACACACCCGGCGTCACGGTGGCCCGGCCGATCATCCCGCCCGGCGTCACCTGTGCCCTGTCGGTGCCGGACGTGCACCGTGAGGTCGTGCTCGACGGCGACGGCGGGGTACGCGAGCGCACGGTGGCGGACCTGGGCCTGGCCTACGACCACCGGCTGGTCAACGGGGCGCAGGCCGGGGCGTACCTGGCCGCGCTCGGCGACGCGCTGCAACGGTGAGGAGGCCCGCCCGGGGCGCGTGACCTGCGTTACCTCTCGCCGGGACGGGAATGTGATCACCGGGGGCGCATTTGACTCACTGTGTGAGTGCCGCACCCTCCCGCGCCCGGTCGCACGACCGGGCCGGGACGCCCCAGACGACCGATGCCGCCCCGACGCCCACCCCGGGCGACCTGATGAGCCGGAGCCGGCGGCTCAAGCTCGTGCTGGTCCTCGGCTCGCTGATCGCCGTGGGTCCGCTGACGATCGACATGTACCTGCCCGCGCTGCCCGCGATCGTCACCGACTTCGCGACCACGTCGGCGGCGGTCCAGTTGACGCTCACCGGCACGCTCGCCGGGCTCGCCGTCGGGCAGTTGCTGATCGGGCCGTTGTCGGACGCGGTCGGGCGGCGCCGCCCGCTGATCGCCGGTCTCCTGCTGCACATCGTGGCGTCGGCGCTGTGCGTGGTCGCTCCGAACATCGCCGTCCTGGGCGTCCTGCGCGTCGTGCAGGGCCTCGGTGTCGCCGCGACCGCTGTGGTGGCGATGGCTGTGGTGCGTGACCTGTTCACCGGGTCGGCGTTCGCCACGATGCTGTCCCGGCTGCTGCTGGTGATGGGCGCGGCACCGGTCCTCGCCCCGACGCTGGGCGGCGGCGTGCTGCGGTGGACCGACTGGCGCGGTGTCTTCGTGGTCCTGGCCGTCTTCGGGGTGCTGCTCGTCGCGCTGGCCACACTCGCGCTGCCGGAGACGCTGCCGCCCGCGCGCCGCCGGCGCGGCGGAGTCGTCGCGACCGTGATGACGTACGGCGGGCTGCTGCGGGACCGGGTCTTCGTCGGCCTCGTCCTGGTCGCCGGGCTCGCGATGGCCGCGCTGTTCGCGTACGTCGCGGGCTCGTCGTTCGTGCTGCAGGACGGGTACGGGCTCGACGAGCAGCAGTTCGGCCTGGCGTTCGGCGCGGGCGCGATCGGCCTGATCGGCGCCACCCAGTACAACGTGCGGCTGCTGCGGCGCTACCCGTCGCAGTGGATCCTGGTGACCTCGCTGGTGGCGGGCACGGTGGCCGGGTTGGCCCTGGTGGTGTTCGCCGCGACCGGCTTCGGTGGGCTGCCCGCCCTGCTGGTGTCGCTGTGGCTGGTGCTGGCGGCGGCGGGCCTGGCCATGCCGAACGCCCCGGCGCTGGCGCTGTCCCGCCACGGGGAGGCGGCCGGCACCGCCTCGGCCCTGCTCGGCGCGGTGCAGTTCGGCGTGGGCGCGGTGGCCGCGCCGCTGGTGGGCGTGCTCGGCACCGGCGCGGTGGCGATGGCGCTGGTGGTGGCCGGCGGCATGGTGGCGGCGCTGGTGGTGCTGCTGGTGGTCGTGCGGCCGTCCCAGCTCGCCGGACTGGAGGCGGCGCCGTCGGTCGCCGTCGTGCACTGACCGGGCCGCCCGGATCGCACCGGGTGCGCGCGGTGCCTACGCTGCTGCCATGACCGCCCCGGCCCGCATCCTGGTCGAGGGGATCCACGGCTCCGGTAAGTCGACGCTCGCCGCGCATCTGGCGCAGCGGTTCGGCCTGCCCTGGTATCCGGTCGACGACCTGCTGTGGGAGCCCGGCTGGGTCGAGGTGCCGGTGGCGGAGCAGCGTCGCCGGATCGAGGCGATCTGCCGGCGCGACAGCTGGATCGTCGACGGCGCGTACCACGGCTGGCGGGACGTGGTCCTCGGCCGCGCCGACCTGGTGATCGGCCTGGACCTTCCGCGCGGGGTCTCGTTCCGGCGGCTGCTGCGGCGCACGCTGCGGCGGCTGGCCGGCGGGGAGCTGATCTGCAACGGCAACCGGGAGACGCTGCGCAGCGTGCTGTCCCGGGACTCGATCCTGGTGTGGCACCTGACCGGGTTCGGCCGGGCACGCCGACGCCTGCGGGCCTGGGCGGCCGACCCGGCCGGACCGCCGGTGCTGCTGTTCGGCGACCAGGCCGCGCTCGACGCCTGGCTGGCCCGCGGAGCGCCGCCGCCGCATCCCGGTCCGGACCGGGGCGGCCTGCGGCCGCTGACGTGACTACATGGGGAAGCGGCCCCGGTGCCACTGCCAGTGGCGACCGGCCCGGAGGTGGTCGATGACCGCGCGCTGGAGCACGGTACGGCGCGGCAGCCGGTCCAGCGGCGTGTCCAGGGTGCGGAACACGAACCGCAGCACCTCGACGTCGCCGTCCAGCCCGGGTTGTTCCTGGTAGGGCTCCAGCGTGAACCGCCGCTGGAACCGGACGATGTTGGAGTCCTCCGGCAGGTATTCGCGCAACTGCGGGTCGAGCAGCCAGGAGCCGCAGGAGAACGCGGTGTAGCGCTCGCCGGGGAAGTGGCGCGGGAAGAACGCGCGGGCCCGGTCCAGCGACGCGTCGACCGCCTCCGGGGTCAGCGGTCCGGCGTCCGGGATGTGCAGGTCGATCGCCTCGGCGTCGCCGCGCTGGTGCTGGAGCCGGCCCAGCTCGTAGAGGCCGCCGCGCGCGTGCAGCGTCAGCCAGCACTGCATGACCGGCCAGCCCTCGCCGTTCATCCGCCTGTCGACGGCGAGGTTGTTGCCCAGGTCGGCGAGCGTCGCCCAGGACACGTCGTCGGGGACGCCGTGGTCGCTGTGGTAGGCCCGGACGACGTCGACCAGTGCGAGGTACGCGTACGTGTAGAGGTGCCGCCAGGCCGGGCCCCGTTCGCGGGGCAGCGCCGGGCCGGGCGGTAGCCAGGCGTGGCCGCCGAGGTCGGCGCGGACCAGGGCGATCGAGCGGTCGAGCAGCCAGCGCAGCTCAGGGGTCCACAGTGGCGAGCCGGGCTCCGGCCAGCCCGCCAGGATCTCGGCGGCTTCGTCGGGGCGGACCGCGAGCCGGGCCAGCAGGGCGGGCGCGTCCGCCCGGTCGGGCAGCGGCGCGGAGGGCCGGTCACCGGCGAGCCGGTGAACCCGGTCGACCTCCTCGGCGGGCACGCCGAGCCGGCCGGCGACGTCATCGACATCCATGGCGGTGACGCTACCGGCCGGCGCCTGCTCCGACAGCCCCGTGCGTGCTCAGCGGCGTTGCTGGCACGGCACGCAGAAGCGGGCCGAGGGCAGGATCTCCAGGCGGGCGGTCGGGATGTCCTGCCCGCACCGCTCGCAGACGCCGTACGTGCCCTCGGACATCCGCTTCAGCGCCTGGGCGGTGTCCGCGACGCCCTGCCGGGCGGTCTCGATCAGCCGGCGCAGCGTGTCCGGGTCGTGGCCGCCGTAGTCGGGCTGCCGCGTGTGCAGCGTCAGCTCGGTGAGCTGGTCGGTGTACTCGCCGAACTGCCGGTCCAGCAGTTCGCGCAACGTGTCGGTGCGGTCGAGGGCGTGCGTCATGATCAGGCGCTCCTTTCCGGGCGGCGCTGGGTGTCGTGCGGGTGTCGCAGGGCCGAGATGGCGGCCATGCCGGCGCCGGTCAGCGCGGCGGTACGGGGTGACGCGGCGCGGTGCACCGTCGCGCCGAGCGTGGCGACCAGGCGGGCGGTCACGTCGGGCCGGGTGGCGCCGTCACCGATGACGATCGGGCCACGGGCCAGCGCGTCGCGGACCAGAGGCCGCAGTGTCGCGTCCTGACGCAGCTCGCGTACCAGCCGGGAGGTGGTGTCGGCGAGCATGGCGGCGGTCGTCGCGTGGTTGAGGTCCCGGGTGCCGACCTCGGCCCGGCGGGCGGCGACCACCCGGCCGTCCTCCAGCAGCGCCACCTCGGTGAGCTGGGCGCCGATGTCGGCGACCAGCAGGGTGCCGGCGGCGGCGCCGGCGCCGATGGCGCCCGCCCGGACGCTGTCGAGGAACAGCAGCCGGGACGGCGCGAGCACGGCGGTGAGCACGCGGCGCGTCGCCTCCTGCTCGGCCGGCGCGGCGAGCACCGGACGGCAGGCCACGACGAGCGCCCCGACCGGGACCGGGGTGCGGTGGTCGCGCAGGATCCGGCGCAGCTCGGAGACGCAGGCCGGACCGTCGACGATCCGGCCGCGCCGGACGACCGGGCTGCGCAGGCCGTGACCGAGCGGGACGCTCAGCGTCCGGCCCGGTCCCAGCCAGATCCGCAGCAGGCTGCTGCCGAGGTCCACGGCGATCGGCGCCGCGTCGACTGTGACCGGCGGGCGGCTGCCGTGGGAGCGGCCGATCAGCATGCCGGTAGGGGCCGGAGGGCGAATGGCTGTGACAAGGTGCGGCATACCGACCTCTCTCGGATCAGGGTGCCCAACCGGGCGGTGGACGGTGCGGGGAAGGGGCGTGGCCGGGGCCGCGGGCGTCGGATTCACTCGACGACGCCGGCGGCCGGGGGCTCAGACGCGCTTCTGGTCGCCGCTCGCAGATCGGGACGCGAGGAGTCCGGCGGACACCGGTGGCGGAGCCATCGACGTGCGGGTCATGCTCACCACCTCCTCGCTGCTCGGGTACCGCCTCGGACCTCCAGCGTCGCCTGGAACACCACGCGCGGCAGTGCACGCCACCGGCCAACAAAGGGCGCAATGATTGCCGGTGGCCGGAACCCGGATCCGCCCGTCCCCCGTGGCTATGGTTGACACATGGAGAACGCGAGCTCAGCTCGAACGTCCACCGCGTCGCCCTAGCGCCGGCCGGCTCCGGCGGGCCCCACGGCGGCCGCGTCCGAAGGAGGTCCCCGTGATCATCGAACGTACGACCCTCCCCGGCATCGGGGTCCGGCACACGCTGACCACGGAGGAGGGCCGCCGCATCGGCGTGATCGACTACCAGGTCGGCGGCCGGCGCGACGTCGTCCACGACGACCCGGACGACCCGGACCGCATGGTCACGCTCACCCTCACCCGCGACGAGGCGTCGGCCCTGGCCAACCTGCTCGGCTTCCCGGAGCTGGTCGCCGTACCGGCCTGAGCCGCCTGTCACACCGGCGGCGGACCCGGACCGGCGGCGGCGCTATGCCGGCAGCGGCCGGCGCGGCCAGTCCAGCGCCCGCGCGCCGAGCACGGCGGCGTGCAGCGTGAACCGGTCCCGCGCGTCGGCGGGGTCGTAGCCGCTCAACGCCCGGATCCGGGCCAGCCGGTAGGTGACCGTGCGCACCGACACGTGCAGCCGGCGGGCGGCCTCGGTCGACACCTCGCCGCAGGCGAAGTACTCGTTCAGCGTGTCCAGCAGCGGCTCGGCGCCGCCGCGCGCCTGGGCCAGCGGCGTCAGCACCGCCCGTACCAGGTCGACCATGGCGGGCTGGTCGCGCAGCAGCACCCGGTAGATCAGCAGGTCGTGCGCGTCGATCACGGATGCCTCGCTGTGCAGGCGCCGCGCCGTGGTGAGCGCCTCCCGGGCCTCCTCGTACGAGCGGGCGATGCCGTAGACGCCCGGGTGCGGGCGGCCCACCGCCACCTGCCACGGCCGGCCCCGCACCAGCCGGTCCAGCTCGCCGTGCATCAGCGTGCCCAGGTTGCCGGTCGCTCCGGCGCCGCGGCCCCGGTCGGCGGTGACCGGGTCAGCCGGGGCGACCACCACGAGCAGCCCTTCCTTCGTGGCCACCAGCACGTCCCGGTCACCGAGCCGGTCGAAGATGACCCGCTCCAGCGCGCTGATCGCCGCCTCCGTGTCCGGCAGCCGCCGGCCGGGCGCGGCGAGAGCGACCTGGTGCACCCGGGCCAGGTCCAGGCCGAACGGCTCGGCCCGTTCCACCAGCCCGCCCAGGTCGGAGTCGCCGCGCAGCAGGTCGTCGACGAGTTCCCTTCGCAGCGACTCCTCGCGCCGGACGAGTTCCCGGCGGGCCACCGCGTACCCCTCGGCGAGCGTGGCCACGGCGGTGTCGACCACGTGCAGGACGGCGTCGGCGGCGGCGCGGACCGCCTCGCTGTCGTCGGACCGGTCCAGGTGGGGAAGCTGCCGCCAGACACGCCGCGCCGCGGACAGGTAGAGGCGTACCGCGCGGCCGGCGGAGATCCCCTGCTCGGCCGCGCGCCGGCCCAGCGCGCCGACCGCGTCGAGTTCGGCTCGGCGGGGACGGCGGCCGGTCACCGCCGCGTCGGTCAGCAGCCGCAGGTAGTCGCCGAGCAGCTCCACCGGCACGCCGCCCGCGTCGGCACCCGCCTCGCGGGCCACCTCGGCCAGCCACTGCTCGTCCTCGCCGCCCGCCACCGGTGCCGGCCGGCGGACGTTGTCGGTCATCGCGGTCTCCCCGGACGGGGCCGGCACCGGACGCCGGCCCACCGCACCAGCCTAGGCGGCGGGTCCGGCCGGTCCG
The DNA here is from genome assembly GCF_001029515.1 of Micromonospora sp. RV43. Lineage (NCBI taxonomy): Bacteria > Bacillati > Actinomycetota > Actinomycetes > Micromonosporales > Micromonosporaceae > Micromonospora > Micromonospora sp. RV43. The sequence goes on from NZ_LEKG01000025.1 coordinate 45,408, forward strand.
CCGGTCATCCCCGCGACTGTGGTTCCGGGTCGATCACCAGCGCCGGGCCGGTCCGCCGCCCGCCGCGAGGGCCGCGGGTCAGCAGCTGCGCCGTCCGCGCCGGGTCGTCGCCTGCGGCCACCTGATCGAGTACGCGCAACCAGCGCTCTCCGTGCGCGTCGGTGAAGCCGGTGCCGACGACGGCGATCCGGCGGCCGGTGACCGGGCCGGGCGTGGCGCGTCCGGCCGGTTCCGTCGACCCGATCGGCGGCCCGTCCGGCACCCCGGCGGGTTCGGCGCGGTTCCCGGCTGCGACCACGAGATCCGGCGATCCGCACCGCACCGCCCGGACCGCCCCGGCGCGGTCCACGTCCACGATCGTGGCCCGCAGGTGACCCGCCGGGGCGAGATCGCGTACCACCCGGTCGAGCGCGTCGACCAGGTGCGGCACTGTGCGCCGCGGTCCGGCGGCGGCCCGGCGGAACGCCTGCTCGATCGCCCGGCGTCCGGCGGGGGTGTCCAACGCGGCGCCGCTGACCGTGCCGAGCAGGACACGCAGTCCACCGCCGCGGACCGGGACGGCGGCGCCGATCTCGCCGGCCGTGCCGCAGATCGCCAGCGCGGCGCTCCCGGCCCCGGCCGGCACGGTGAACACGGCGACGTCCGGCGGCGCGGCGGCGCGCGCCACGGTCGCGGTACGCGTCCGGCGGCGGGCCCAGGCCAGGACCGGCACCGCGGCCAGGCCGGCCGCCGAGGCGAGCAGCGCCTGTGGATCAGTGCGGTGGCCGGGGATCACCGGTACGACGACTGACAGCGCGACCAGCACGCCCGCCCAGGCCGACACCAGCGCCGCCGTCCGGGGCCGGGCCGAGACGCCGAGCAGGCCGGGCAGCAGCACCCAGCCGACCGGCGTGCTGACCTCGGCGAGGCCCATCAGCATCGCGTTCCCGGTGGTGCCCGCCAGGGCGGCTCGCATCGGCAGCACGCCGACCACCCTATCGGGGCGACCGTCGGACGCCGACCGGTGTACCGGGCGGAGTGAACCTCACTCCTTACCCGAAACAGAGCGGAGCCGACACGACACGTTCGCGTGATTCTCTCGACATACCGCCTCGCCGGATCGCCGGTTAGGGTTGACGTACCGCAGGTCGATCTTGAGGAGTGTGTGTGCTGGTTCTGGTGGCGGTCCATGCGTTCGCAGCCGTGACCGCCCCCGTGCTGGTACGCCTCCTCGGTCGGCGGGCTCTCTACCTGCTGGCGGCCGTCCCGGCGGCGGCCCTGATCTGGGCGGTGACCCGCACCGAACCGGTCCGTGCGGGCCGGCCCGTCGTCGAGACCGTCACCTGGGTGCCGCAGCTCGGCCTGGAACTCGCGCTGCGCATGGGCACGCTGTCCTGGCTGCTGGTGCTGCTCGTCGGTGGGGTCGGCGCCCTCGTGCTGGCCTACAGCGCGCGCTACTTCCGCTCCGACGACCCCGGCCTCGGCCGGTTCGCCGCGGTGTTCGTCGCGTTCGCCGGCGCGATGCTCGGCCTGGTCGTCTCCGACGACCTGCTGCTGCTGTACGTGTTCTGGGAACTCACCACCGTCTTCTCGTACCTGCTGATCGGCAGCGACCCGACCAAACGGGCCAGCCGCCGCGCGGCGATGCAGGCGCTGCTGGTGACGACGCTGGGCGGCCTGGCCATGCTCGCCGGGTTCGTGATGCTCGGCCAGCACGCCGGCTCGTACCGGTGGTCGGAGATCGCCGGGAACCTGCCCGAGGGCGGCTACCTCACCGTCGCGCTGGTGCTCGTCCTGCTCGGCGTGACCAGCAAGTCGGCGATCTTCCCGTTCAGCTTCTGGCTGCCGCGCGCGATGGCCGCGCCCACCCCGGTCAGCGCGTACCTGCACGCCGCCGCCATGGTCAAAGCGGGCGTCTTCCTGGCCGCGCTCATGGGTCCGGCGGTGGGCCAGACCACCGTGTGGCGCGGCGTCCTGCTGGCCGGCGGCCTGATCACCCTGTTCCTCGGCGGGTGGACGGCGCTGCGGCAGGTCGACCTGAAGCTGCTGCTGGCGTACGGCACTGTGAGCCAGCTCGGCCTGCTCATGGTGATCCTCGGCGCGGGCACCCGCGACACCGCGCTGGCCGGCGCCGCGATGCTGCTGGCACACGCCCTGTTCAAAGCCACACTGTTCCTCGTCGTCGGCGTCGTCGACCACGTCACCGGCACCCGCGACCTGCGCGAACTCAGCGGCCTGGGCCGGCGCGCCCCGGTGCTCGCGGCGGTCGCCGGACTCGCGGCCGCCTCGATGGCGGGCCTGCCGCCGCTGATCGGCTTCGTGGCCAAGGAGGCCGCGCTCGAGGCGTTCCTGCACGGCGGCACCACCGAACTGGTCGTGCTCGCCGGAGTGGTGACCGGCTCGGCGCTGACCGTCGCGTACACCGCGCGGTTCCTCTGGGGCGCGTTCGCCGCCAAGCCCGGCGTCGCGGAGACCCGGCCGCACCGGATCGAGCCGGCGTTCATCGGCCCGGCGGCGGTGCTCGCCCTCGCCGGCCTCGCCGTCGGCGTCCTCGCCCCCGCGGTGGACCGGGTGCTGGCCCCGTACGCCGATCAGTTCCCGACCGCCGACCCCGGCTACCACCTGGCCCTCTGGCACGGGCTGACCCCGGCGCTCGGCCTGTCGGCGCTGGCGGTGACCGCCGGTCTCGGGCTGTTCCTGCTGCTGCACCGGCGCCGGCCCTACCTGCCGCGGCTGCCGTTCGACGGCGCCACCGGCTACGACCGGCTGGCCGGCGCGGTCGACCGCGCGGCGGTCGAGCTGACCGGCGCCACCCAGCGCGGCTCGCTGCCCTTCTACCTCGGCGTCATCCTGCTGGTCCTGGTCGTGCTGCCGGGTGGCGCGGTGCTCGCCGGCGCGCCGTGGGCCCGCCGGTTCCAGCTCTGGGACACCCCGTTGCAGGCCGTCGCCGGCGCGGTCATCGTGGTCGCGGCGGTGGTGGCCGCGCGCGCCCGCCGCCGGCTGACCGCGATGATCCTGGTCGGCGTGACCGGCTACGGCACGGCGCTGATGTTCATCCTGCACGGCGCGCCCGACCTCGCGCTCACCCAGTTCCTGGTGGAGACCGTCACGATCGTGATGTTCGTGCTGGTGCTGCGCCGCCTGCCGCGCCGGTTCTCGGCCCGCCCGATCCGCGCCACCCGGCGGTTCCGGGTCGCGCTCGGCGTCGCCGTCGGCGTGGTCACCGCCGGGATGGCGTACGTGGCGGCGGGCAGCCGGACCGCCACGCCGATCTCGGTCGGCTTCCCGGAGGAGGCCGTCTCCTACGGCGGCGGCAAGAACGTCGTCAACGTGACGCTCGTCGACATCCGCGCCTGGGACACGATGGGCGAGATCGCCGTGCTGGTGGTGGCCGCCACCGGCGTGGCCAGCCTGATCTTCCGCCGCTCCCGCGCGCTGGACCTGCGCAGCGGCATCCCCGGCGCGGGCCGGCAGCAGTCGTCGCGCCCGCGCTGGCTCACCACCGGCGCGACCTCCCGGCAGCAGTCGGTGATCCTCCAGGTGGTCACCCGCCTGCTGTTCCACGCCATCCTGCTGTTCTCGATCTACCTGCTCTTCTCCGGCCACAACGCCCCCGGTGGCGGGTTCGCCGCCGGGCTGGTCGCCGGGCTGGGGCTCGCCGTGCGATACCTGGCCGGTGGGCGTACCGAACTCAACGGCGCCGCGCCGGTCGACGCCGGCCTGGTGCTCGGCGCGGGCCTGTTCGTGGCGGTCGGCACCGGCGTGGCCGCGATGCTGCTGGGCGGCGAGTTCCTGCAGAGCGCGACGCTCGACTTCCACCTGCCGCTGCTCGGCCACGTGCACTTCGTGACGTCGGTCTTCTTCGACGTGGGCGTCTACCTCATCGTGGTCGGCCTCGTCCTGGACATCCTGCGCAGCCTGGGCGCCGAGATGGACCGCCAGGAGGAGGTCGACGAACAGGAGACCGAACCGGCCGGCGTACGGGAAGAGGAGCTGGTGTGAGCCCGAACATCCCCAACCTGGTCTACGTCGTGGTCATCGGCGTCCTGTTCGCCACCGGCGTCACCCTGCTGCTGGAACGCAGCCTCACCCGCGTCCTGATGGGGGTCATCCTGCTCGGCAACGGCGCCAACCTGCTGCTGCTTACCGGCGGCCGGGCCGGCGGCCCGCCGATCGTCGGCACCACCGCCGAGGAGGACATGTCCGACCCGCTGCCGCAGGCGATGGTGCTGACCGCGATCGTGATCACGCTCGGAATGACCGCGTTCCTGCTCGCGCTGGCCTACCGGAGCTGGCACCTCAACGGGCACGACGAGGTGCAGGACGACGTCGAGGACCGCCGGATCATGGAGCTGGCCGACCGGGACGAGGGCCCGGGCACCTCGGACACCGACGGCGTCGACACCGCCGACGGCAGCCCCGAGGCGCGGGTGCTCGCCGCCGGTGAGGCGGAGGCCGTCCGATGACCTGGCTCGTACCGCTGCCGGTGGTGATGCCGCTGCTCGGCGCCGCCCTCACCCTGCTGCTCGCCCGCCGGGCCCGCGCCCAGCGGTGGGTCAGCATCATCGTGCTCACCGCCACCGTCGCGGTGGCCGCGATGCTCCTGGTCCGCTCGTCGCTGGACGGCCCGCTCGTGGTGGAGGTTGGCGGCTGGGTGGCGCCGATGGGCATCGTGCTCGTCGCCGACCAGCTCGCCGCGCTGATGCTCGTCGTGTCCGCCTCGGTCACCCTGTGCGTGCTCGTCTACTCCATCGGGCAGGGCATGGCCGACGGCAACGAGGAGACGCCGCTGTCGGTCTACCACCCGACCTATCTGGTGCTGACCGCGGGCGTCTGCAACGCCTTCCTCTCCGGCGACCTCTTCAACCTCTACGTCGGCTTCGAGATCCTGCTCGTGGCGAGCTACGTGCTGCTGACGCTGGGCAGCACCGAGACGCGGATCCGGGCCGGCACCACGTACGTCGTGGTCAGCCTGCTCTCGTCGCTGATCTTCCTGGTGGCGATCGGCCTGGTCTACTCCGCCACCGGCACGCTGAACCTGGCGCAGCTCGCCGACCGCCTGGACGCGCTGCCCGACGACATCCGCCTGGTGCTCCAGGGCATGCTGCTGCTCGCCTTCGGCATCAAGGCGGCGGTGTTCCCGCTGTCCGCGTGGCTGCCGGACAGCTACCCGACCGCGCCCGCCCCGGTCACGGCGGTCTTCGCCGGCCTGCTCACCAAGGTCGGCGTGTACGCGATCATCCGCACCGAGACGCTGCTGTTCCCCGGCGGCCGCACCGCCGACCTGCTCATGGTGATAGCGGCGCTGACCATGGTGGTGGGCATCCTCGGCGCGGTGGCGCAGTCGGACATCAAACGGCTGTTGTCGTTCACGCTCGTCAGCCACATCGGGTACATGCTGTTCGGGGTCGGGCTGACCACCCCGCTCGGCCTGTCCGCGGCGATCTTCTACGTTGTCCACCACATCACCATCCAGACCACCCTGTTCCTCGCCGCCGGCCTGGTCGAACGACGCGGCGGCAGCACCGCGCTGGACCGCCTCGGCGGGCTGGCCCGGCTGTCACCACTGCTGGCGGTGCTGTTCTTCGTGCCCGCGCTGAACCTGGCCGGCATACCACCGTTCTCCGGGTTCCTCGGCAAGCTCGGCCTGGTGCAGGCCGGCGTCGACGACGGCGGGTTCCTGGCCTGGTCGCTCGTCGCCGGGGGACTGCTCACCAGCCTGCTCACGCTCTACGCCATCGCCCGGGTGTGGAACCTCGCCTTCTGGCGGGCCCCGCACGCGGACATGCCGGAGCCCGGTGACGCCGACCAGGCGGCCCGCACCGACGGCGCCGAGCAGCCGCACGACGGCCCGGCGCCGGCCGGGGCGGTGCTGCCCCGGCTGATGACGGTGTCCACCGCCGCTCTCGTGGTGCTCGGCCTGGCGCTGACGGTGGTGGCCGGACCGCTGTTCGACATCAGCACCGACGCCGCCGACGACCTGTTGCGCCGTGCCCCGTACGTCGAGGCCGTGTTCCCGGAGGGACCGCCGTGACCAGTCAGCCGAAAGCGCCACTGACCCGCCGTGACCGCTGGCGCAACCGGGCCGTAGCGGTGACCGGCCTCGTCACCGTCTGGGTGCTGCTGTGGGGCACCTTCAGCTGGGCCAACGTGATCAGCGGACTCGTGGTCGCTGCCGTGCTGCTCGTCGTCTTCCCGCTGCCCCCTGTCACGTTCGCCGGCCGGATCCGGCCGGTGCCGCTGCTGCGGTTCCTGGTCCGCTTCCTGTACGACCTGGTGGTCGCGTCCGCCCAGGTGGCCTGGCTGGCCGTCCGGCCCGGGCACCCGCACTCGGCGATCATCGCGGTGCGCCTGCGGGTGAACACCGACCTCAACCTGACCCTCAACGCCGAGGCGCTGTCGCTGGTGCCGGGCAGTCTCATCCTGGAGGCCGACCGGAGTACCGGGACGCTCTACGTGCACGTCATCGGCATCCGGAGCCCCGACGAGGTGGAACGGTTCCGGCGCAGCGTGCTGGAGCTGGAGGCGCGCATCGTCGCCGCCGTCGGCTCGGCCGAGGAGCGCGACCGGATCCGCCACGACGAGGCCGAACCCGCCGGTTCGGTCGAACTGGAAGGAGCACCGACGTGACCGTCGTCGCCGTGATCGTCACCGCGCTGCTCGTCGCGGCCGGTGGACTCACCCTCGTCCGCATCATCCGCGGGCCGTCCATCCTCGACCGGGCCGTCGCCACCGACGTGCTGCTCGCCGTCGCGGTCGCGGCCATCGCCACCGAGGCGGCCTACAGCCGGGACGCCACAGCGCTGCCGGTCCTCGTCGTCCTCGCGCTCGTCGGCTTCGTCGGCTCGGTGAGCGTCGCCCGGTTCGCGTCCCGGAGAAGCCCGAAGTGACCGCCGACGCGATCCTGGACATCGTCGCCAGCGTCTGCCTGATCGCCGGCGCGCTGCTCTGCCTCGCCGCGGGCATCGCGCTGGTCCGCTTCCCGGACGTGCTGTCACGCATGCACGCGGCCGCCAAGCCGCAGGTGCTCGGGCTGCTGCTGGTGCTGCTCGGCTGCGCGCTGCGGCTGCGTACCGGGGTGGACATCACCACGCTGGTCCTCGTCGGCCTGTTCCAGCTCGCCACCGCCCCGGTCGCGGCGCACATGGTCGGGCGGACCGCGTACCCGCACGACGACATCCGGCGGGACCTGCTGATCACCGACGAGCTGGCCGACCACATCGACCGGATCCGCGCGGACCGGGCCGGTGAGCCGGAGGAGACGGCGCCGGTCCGCACGTCCTGACACTCCGTACGAGCGCCGAGGCAGGGGAGCCCATGAGCGGCACGGTCTACGAGAACGCCCGCATCCACACCCTCGACCCGGACCGCCCGTACGCCGAGGCGATGCTGGTCCGCGGCGAGCGGATCGTCGCCGTCGGCGACCTCGCCGAGTGCCGGGACCGGGCCGGCGGCGGCGCGCGCCGCGTCGACCTCGGCGGGATGGCCGTGCTGCCCGGCCTGATCGACAGCCACATCCACGCGGCGTCCTACGTGCGCGGGCTGGACCAGGTGGACCTGCGCGGCACGGCGAGCCTCGACGAGGCGCTGACCCGGATCGCGGGACACGCCGCCGCGCTGCCGCCGGACGCCTGGCTGCTCGGCGGCGGGTGGGACAGCAACAGATGGACCCGGCCGGTGCAGCCGGCCCGCACCGACCTGGACCGGGTCTGCCCGGACCGGCCGGCGGCGCTGCCGAGCATCGACGGCCACACCATCTGGGTGAACAGCGCCGCCCTGGCCCGCCTCGGCATCGACGCCGCCACCCCCGACCCGCCCGGCGGGCAGATCGCGCGGGACGAGCACGGCGAGCCGACCGGCATCCTGCGCGAGGCGGCGGCCGACGCGGCGTACGCGGTGGTGCGCTCCCCGCACGCCGGTGACCTGGTCGCGCAGCTGCGTGCCCACCTGCCCCGGCTGCTCGCCGCCGGCCTGACCGGTATCCACGACCTCGACGGGCAGGACGCCCGTGCCGCCTACGAGACGCTGTACGCCCGGGGCGAGCTGCCGCTGCGGGTGCACAAGACGATCCCCGCCACCGCGCTGGACGAGGCGATCGACGCCGGCTGGGCCACCGGCGACGGGGACCGCTGGCTGAGCACCGGCCCGGTGAAGATCTTCACCGACGGCGCGCTCGGCTCGCACACCTGCCTGATGACCGAGCCGTACGACGGCGAGCCCGGCAACCACGGCATCGCCGTCACCCCGGCCGAGGAGTTCGAGCGGCTGGTGGCGACCGCCGCCGGAGCCGGGATCGCGGTGGCGGCGCACGCCATCGGCGACGCGGCGAACCGGATGGTGCTGCGGGCGTACGCGCGCTGGCGCGAGTCGGCCGGTCCGGGCCCGGTGGCGCGGCTGCGGCACCGGATCGAGCATACCCAGCACCTGCTGCCGGACGACGTGCCGCTGCTCGCCCGCCACGGCGTGATCGCCTCGATGCAGCCCACCCACTGCACCAGCGACATCCCGCTCACCACCCGGATGCTCGCCGGCCGGGGCCTGGCCTCGTACGCCTGGCGCAGCCTGCTCGACGCCCGGGCCACAGTGGCGTTCGGGTCGGACGCCCCGGTGGAGGACCCCGACCCGTTCTTCGGCATCCACGCCGCGGTGACCCGCCAGCAGCCCGACGGCACCCCGCCCGGCGGCGTCGACCCGCACGAGCGGCTCGACCTGGACACGGCGCTGCGGTGCTTCACCGAGGCCGGCGCGTACGCCTCCTACGAGGAGCACCTGAAGGGCCGGTTGCGCCCCGGCATGCTCGCCGACTTCATCGTGCTGCCCACCGACCCATACCGGGTCGAACCGGCGCGGCTGCGGGACCTGACAGTGGCACTGACGGTGGTCGGTGGCGTGGTCCGCTGGCAGCGCTGACCGTGTCCCGCCCGGACGACGCCGTCCGGGCGGGACACGGCGGTCAGGCGCCCTTCACCCAGTCGAGGCTGAACCGGGCGAAGTAGATGCCGCCGGTGTTGCCCACCTCGTACAGGTTGCCGACCGTGCCGTCGGCCAGGACCGCCATCGTCGAGTAGCCGGCGCCGCCGGGCTTGACCAGCGCCCGCGCCGGCCAGGTCGCGCCGTCGTCGGTGGACAGCCGTACGGTGAGGTCGTTGCGCGCGGTCGGGTGCGCGTTGTTGCTGAACAGCGCCGTGCGGGTGCGTACCGGCGCCCGGTTCGCGCCGACCTCGGCGGGGCGCAGGTAGGACATCTCGTCGGCGTTGCACAGCGGGTCGGGCAGCAGGGCGCTCGCCGTCGCCGTACCGAACGTCGCGCCCCCGTCGGCGGAGGTGGCGTAGAACCGGCTGCGGGTCGAGTTGTGCCGCATGTTCTGCACCACCGCGCCGGTGCCGCGCTCGATCGCCTTGCTCTCGTTGATGTTCCCGCCGGCGGATCCGCCGCGGCGCCAGGTCACGCCGTGGTCGTCGCTGTAGATGTTCGCGGCGTGGCTGGTGCCGGCGGAGTCCCGGTAGGCGATCGGCTGGATCAGGCGGCCGGTGCTGGTCTGGATGCCGTGGCCGGAGGAGAAGAACACCTGCCGCCAGGTGGGGTCCTTGACCGCGGGGTTCAGCTCCACCGGCGCGCTCCAGGTGGCGCCGTTGTCCCGGCTGGTGATGTAACGCAGATGCATGCTGTTCGGGTCGTCGGCGGTGTTCAGGCCGGAGCCGCCGGACCAGAAGCTGATGCCGGGCCGGGGGGAGTAGGTGAAGAAGCAGTAGACGACGCCGGTGGCGCGGTCCACGAGCAGGCTGGGGTCGCCGACGCCCTCGCTGGTGGTGGGCGGGGCGTGGATGACGCGGGGCTGCTCGAAGGTACGGCCGCCGTCGGTGCTGCGGATCATCACGATCTGGATGTTGTTGGTGCCGCCGCCGAGGTCGTACGAGCCGTTCACGCGCGCGTCGGCCACGGCGACGACGGTGCCGTTGTTGGTGACGGCCAGGCCGGGGATGCGGACCGAGGCGACGGTGCCGTCGTACCGGCCACCGGCTCCGTTGAGGTCGCGGATCACCGTCTGCGTGGTCAGCAGCGTGGTGGTGGCGAGCTGCGGGTTACCGGCGGCGAGGTCGCAGGAGGTGGTGCCGCGCAGCGTGGTGTCGAAACCCGGCGCGGTGACCCGCAGCGTGTACGGGGTGCCGGCGCCGACGGTCCAGTAGTGCAGGTAGTTGCCGCCGGCGGCGACGGTGCGGGTCCACGGCGAGCCGGTGCGTCCGGGCCAGGTGACTGTGAAGTCCCGGGCCGTCGTGGTGCGGTTCTCCAGGGCGAGCTGGAGGCGGCCGTTCGTGCAGTCGAAGCCGGCCAGCGCGGACATGCCGGTGCCGCAGTGGAAGATGCCGCTGGTGGTGTCGTCCAGACCGGTCGGGGTCGTGGTGCGCAGCGTGTACGGCGTGCCGGGGGACAGCGTCCAGTACAGCTCGGCGCTGCCACCGGCGGCGACCGTGCGGGTCCACGGCGAGCCGGTGCGACCCGGCCAGGTGACGGTGTAGGTCTGCGTCGTGGCGCTGCGGTTGTCGAGGTCGAGCAGCAGCCGGCCGGCGGTGCAGTCGGCGCCGACGGTGGCGGTCACACCGGCGGGGGCGGCGGCCTGGGCGGCGGTGGCGGGCAGTACGGAGAGCAGGGTGAGGGCGGCCGCCGCGAGGACGGTTGCGCGGCGCGGTATGGCGCGGCGAGGGGACACGTGGTTCCTTCCGGGGACGGGGGAGGGGGAATCGGGCATCAATCTGACGTCAGATGTCCGATGTCTGCACGCTAGGCGGCTTCACCCCGGCCCGTCAAGGATCGGTTCCGGTCGACGTCCCCGTACGGTTCGCGAGCCTTCAGCCGTCCTGCCCGGGCGTCTCGCCCAGGAGCGCCTCGCCCATCGCGGTGAGCCGGTGCAGCATGAGGTTGCCGTGCCGCTGGCTGGTGATCAGCCCGGCCTCGCGCAGGATGGTGGTGTGATGGCTGGTCGTGGCCGGCGAGATGCGGGCGCGCCGGGCCAGCTCGCCGGTGGTGGCGCCGCTCGCGGCGGCGCGCAGGACCGCCACCCGGGTGTGGCCGAGCAGCGGCCCGAGCCGGCGTTGCGAGCCCGCCGGCGGCGTCGGTTCCGGTCGCTGCCGGCGTGCAGGATAGACGAGCGTCGGTGGCAGCTCGGGATCGGCCAGTGTGATCGGCGCGTGCCAGCAGAAGTACGACGGGACCAGCGTGATGCCCCGGCCGTCGAGATGCATGTCCCGGTCCTCCGGGTAGCCGTGCACGGACAGCACCGGCGGATCCCAGGAGGTCTCCGGGCTCAGGTCGTCGAGTATCTGCCCGGCGCCGCTGTCGAGGACCCAGGCCCCGCGCAGCGCCCGGTCGCCGGAGACGGCGGCGGTGATCTGCGTCCAGTACGGAGCGAGCGCGACCCGGAAGTAGGCGCGCAGCGCGTCGCCGAGGCCGTGTCGCGCGGCGGACCGGCCGGCGGCCAGGTCGACCAGCCAGGCGCTGTCGACGGGCGTCACCATCCGCCCCAGTTCGGTGCGGATCCGCCGGGCCGGGGTGCCGAGCACCCGGTCGATCCCCTCGTCGAGGTCGGTGACCGGGCCGGGGGTGAGGAAGTCGGGGAAGTACCGCTTGAGCGGCGCGACGGGCAGCAGCCGTTCGCGGACGACCGGGACGAGACCGGCCCGCTCCAGGTCCGGGCGGATCTGCCGGTGCCACCGGGCGTAACCCGCGTAACCGGCCCGGGTCTGGAGGCGGTGCAGGCTGCAGATGATCTCCCACAGTGGATCGGGCCGGGCCGCCAGCCGGGTGCGGCTGAGGTCCCCGGCCGTGAAGTGGATGCGCAGCGTCCCCATGACGCACAGTGTTCCGACGTGTGCCGCCGCACTCAGTCTCGTCTGCGACATTGACATCTATAACTGAATAGGGATGGGGCGGGGACCGGTGGGAGGCGATGTTGTCGTTGGCGTTCGCCATGTAGCCGTCCCGGTTGGAGCCCCAGCTGAACCAGACGCCGGTGAGGTTGTCCCACGCGTCGCCGGCGCCCAGGCAGGCGTACGCGCCGGTGTAGTCGGGGTGGATGTAGAGGGCGACCGGCCGGCCGCCGTTCGAGTCGTTCCACGCCGAGGACGCCAGGTTGCGCATGCTGGCCCGGTTGTTGTTGTCGCAGTTGGCGTTCTCCGCCGTGTTGATCGTGTCCCAGTTGTTGTCGGCGTTGTACCACCAGCACCACCGGCCGGCCCAGTTGGCGTCCTGGCTGACGTACAGGTAGCCGCTGCCCGCGGCGGCACGCTGCGCGTCGGCGTGCGGGGTCGGCCGCGGCGCGGCCTGGGCGGCGGTGGCGGTGAAGGCCAGCGCGGCTGCCGCCGCGGCCACTGTGGCCAGCACGGACCGTACTGCTCTCATGGTGCTTCCCTCCGGTCGGGTTCTGCCGTGGCGGGCCGCCACGGAAGTCTTGGGGTGGGTCAGCCGGCGGCCAGCACGGCGCGGGCCCGCGGCAGCGCGGCGGCCTCCAGGCGGAGCCGTTCGGCGACCTCGGTGTGGAACTGCCGGTCGAGGGCGCGGCGGTGCTCGGCGTCGAGCCGCCGGGCGAGCCGGCCGAGCCCGGTTCGCGTCGCGCAGGTCGCCTCGGACACCGCGAGCCGGATCTCGCCGGGCGTGACGGAGCCGGACGTCGGCTCGGGTGCCGACGCGCGGGCCGATGCCGGGTCGGCGGAGTCGTGCCCGGCGGCGCGCATGCACCGCCGCCACGCCCTCACACCGTCGGCGTAGCGGGGGTCGGCGAGCACCCGGCCGATGCGCAGCCCGGCCAGGTTGTCGGTGATCCTGGTGACCCGGTACCAGCCGGGCAGGTCGCGATAGAGCTGTCGCTCCGCCTCGGACGTGCAGCTGTGACTGCTGCGGCGCAGCACCCCGCCGGCCGGCAGCGTCGCGCGCAGGGCGTCGGGCTCGCCGGGGTCGCCGTTCACCGCGCGTACGGCGGCGGCGCCGCGCTCCGGGGGCAGGTCCCGTACGTACCGCGCGTTCGGGTCGGCCGCCATCGTCTCCTGGAGGCGGCGTTCCAGGGCGGTGCCGTATCCGTGCCGGCGGGCGTAGGACACGTCGTCGAGGACGTACGGGAATTCGCGCAGCTCCGGCACCGGCTGCCGGGGCACCGGCCAGTAGCGGAACCCGCGACGCTGCATGCAGTCGCGGATCAGCGCCTGCGTGGCGGCGTACCGCACCTCGGCGGGCGTACCGGAGACGGGCGGGACCGGCACGGCGGCCGCGCTCGCCGCGGGCGGCCCGGCCGAGGCGTGACCCTCGGACGGCGGCGCGATGTCCGGGTGGGCGCCCAGCGCCCCGGCCACCGCCGCCGCGAGAGCGGCGGGGACCGCGACGGCGTACCACAATGACCGCGTTCGGCGCGACACCACCGCCATGACATGCACCTCGGCTGTCCGGGGCGCCCGATGCGCCCGTCAGAAGACAGCTTCGGCGCGGGGCGAGCCCCGGGACAGAGACCTTCGATCAGGCTCGAACGACAGGCCCCGGCGTACGGCGGATCAGGTCTGCGCGGCGCGGGCGATGCTCGCCCGGATGGGCGCGTAGTGCTCGGCGACGGCCGAGCGCAGCGCCGCCGCGTCGGCGGCGGTGAGGGCGGCGACGATCGCCTGGTGCCGCTGGGCGGTGATGACCCGGTCCTCCGGCTCGGTCTGCAGCGTGGGCGCGACGATGGCCTGCACCTGCCAGAACGCCTCGGTCAGCTGGACCAGCAGGTCGTTGCCGAGGGGTTCCATCAGCTTCAGGTGGAACGCGCGGTCGACGTCGAGGAAGTCCTCGCCCCGGGCCGCCCGGCTGTGCATCTCGTCGGCGAGCGCGGACAGCTCCGACCGGTGCTGCTCGTCCAAGGCGTCGATGACGGTGGCGGCCAGCCCTTGCTCCAGCGTCTGGCGGATGTCGACGACCTGGGCCAGTACGCGGTGGTCGTCCTCGCCGCTGAGCAGCCCGCGGAAGGTCAGGCTCTCCACCAGGGCGTTGAGGGACATGCGGCCGACGAACGTGCCGTGCCCGTGGCGCACCTCGACGATGTCGAGCGCGGAGAGGATCTTGACGGCCTCGCGGACGCTGGATCGGCTGGCGCCGACGGCCTCGCACAGTTCCGCCTCGGTGGGCAGGAGGTTTCCCGGCTTCAGGCGGTTGCGCAGGATGTACTCCTTGATCCTGGTGGCGACCTCCTGCCTGCGAGGGCTGGGCCGCTCGGCGCCGCGTAGCGGACTGGCGTCAATGGTCGTCATCTGCCCCTTGCCCTTCGTTCCCGAATCTGACACCCTCACCCTACCGGCATCAGACGTCAGACGTCATACACCTTATGCTTCACATCCCCGAGCGCGAGCGGTCACGCGAGCGCATGAAGAGCCTATGGAGGCAGCTACGTGAGCACCACCGGTAAGCCGTCGAGGAGCCGGCGCGTCCCCCGGGGCCGCGTCCGCTCCCTGGCCGTCGCCACCCTCGCGGGTGGCCTCGCGGTCGCGCTGGCGGCCTGCAGTGGCGGTCCCGCCTCGACCAACGCCGTGGGCGACGGGAAGGGGGGCACGTCCATCGAGGCCACGCTGGCCTTCACGCTCTCCAGCGGTTTCGATCCCAGCAACGCCTCCTCGGCCGTGGCGACGGCGGTCAACCAGCACGTCTTCGAGGGCCTCGTCGACCTCGACCCGATCACGCGGGAACCCTACAACGCCCTGGCCAAGAGCGACCCGACCCCCGGGGCCGACGGCCGGACCTACACCGTGACGCTGCGTGACGGGGCGAAGTTCTCCGACGGCACCCCGGTCACCGCCGAGGACGTGGCCTGGTCCTTCACCCGCGTGCTCAAGCCCGCGGACCCGAAGGCGCCGCCGCTGATGCAGGGCTTCGTGTCGTTCCTCGACAGCGTCGCCGCCAAGGACGCGACGACCGTCGAGTTCAAGCTGAAGTACCCGTTCGCCCTGTTCAGCGAGCGGATCGCGGTCATCAAGATCGTCCCCAAGGCCAAGACCGGCGACGCCGCCGCGGCCAAGGCGTTCGACACCGCCCCTATCGGCTCCGGCCCGTTCAAGGTGGACAGCGCGTCCAAGGAATCCGGCATCAAGCTGAGCAAGAACGCGAACTACAACGGCCCGCGCGCCGCCAAGGTCGAGACGATGACGTGGAACACCACCACCGAGGCGTCGGCCCGCGTGTCGGACCTGCAGGGCGGCCGGGTGCAGGCCATCGAGGCCGTGCCCTACCTGAACGTCGACTCGCTCAAGGACAAGTACACGATCGACGTGAAGCAGGCCTTCAACCAGGTCTTCCTCATGTTCAACAACTCCGCCGCGCCGTTCAGCGACAAGCGGGTGCGCCAGGCCCTGCACTACGCCATCGACAAGGAAGCGGTCATCAAGACCGCGCTCAACGGCTACGGCAGCCCGGCGACCAGCTACCTCGACGAGGGCAACAAGGCCTACCAGAAGGCCGCCACCGTCTACGACTACAACCCGGACAAGGCCAAGGCCCTGCTCCAGGAGGCCGGCGTCACCAACCTGTCGTTCCGGCTCGACACCACCGACAGCTCGGTGGTCAAGGACGTCGCCCCGCTGGTCATCGAGCAGTGGAAGAAGATCGGCGTCAACGCCACGCTGAACACCGTGCCGTCCTCGGCCATCTACGGCGACATCGTCCCCAAGGACACCTTCCGGGTGCTCATGGCCACCGGTGACCCGAGCGTCTTCGGCGTCGACACCGACCTGCTGATGCGCTGGTACTACTTCGGCGAGACCTGGCCGGGCCAGCGCTACCGCTGGAGCGACGCCGACCGCAAGGCCATGGGCGACCTGCTGGACAAGGCCGCGCAGACCTCCGACGAGACGGCCCGCAAGGCGCTGTGGAAGCAGGCCCTGGACATGGCGGCGGACCAGGTGCCGCTGTACCCGATCCTGCACACCAAGGTCGTCACCGCGTACGACCCGGCCAAGGTGGACGGCTTCTCCGGCGCCTCCACCACCGGCCTGTACTTCCTGGGCACCGGCCGGACTGGCTGAGCCCACGCGCGGGGTTCCGGCCCCGCAGACGTCCCGCCCGGCCCACGTGACCCGTGCGGCCGGGCGGGACGTCCCGGCGCCCCGCCACGAGAAAGAGAATCCATGCTGACCGTCCTGAACCTGGTCGCACGACGATTCCTGACGCTGATCCCCCTGGTGCTGGGCATCACGCTCTTCGTCTTCGTGATCATGCAGTTCTCCCCGATCGACCCGGCGTTGTCAGTCCTCGGTGACCAGGCCACGCCGGCGCAGGTCGAGGCGTTCCGTGCCGCCAACGGCCTGAACGACCCGCTGCCGCTGCGCTACCTGCACTTCCTCGGCGACCTCGTCCGCGGCGACCTGGGCATGACGTTCCCGCCGTCGGTCCCGGTCGCCGAGAAGATCGCCATGGCGCTGCCGCTGACCATCCAGCTCACCGCGCTCGGCGTCGCCGGCGCGCTCGTCATCGCACTGGCGCTCGGCATCCCGGCCGCCCTGTACCGGGACCGCTGGCCCGACCAGGTCATCCGGATCGTCTCCATGGCCGGCATCGCCACGCCCTCGTTCTGGCTGGCCCTGCTGTTCATCCAGGAGTTCTCCGTCCGCCGACCGATCTTCCCGACCGGCGGCTACGTCA
This sequence comes from Micromonospora sp. RV43, assembly GCF_001029515.1. Lineage (NCBI taxonomy): Bacteria > Bacillati > Actinomycetota > Actinomycetes > Micromonosporales > Micromonosporaceae > Micromonospora > Micromonospora sp. RV43. The sequence goes on from NZ_LEKG01000025.1 coordinate 62,034, forward strand.
ACCCCGCCGACTCGGTCGGTCTGTGGTTGCAGTCGCTGGCCATGCCCGCTCTGGCGCTGGCCGTACCGGTCGGCTGCTCGCTGGCCCGCATCGTCCGCACGTCGATGGTCGAGGAACTCGACAAGGACTACGTCCGTACCGCGATCGGCGCCGGACTGCCGCCGCGCGTCGTGATCGGCCGCAACGTGCTGCGCAACGCGCTGGTCAACCCGCTCACCGCGCTCGGCCTGCGGATCGGCTACCTCATCGGCGGCACCGTCGTCATCGAGGCCATCTTCTCGCTACCAGGCATGGGCACCCAGATCATGAGCGCCGTCCAGCAGAACGACACCGCGCTGGCCCAGGGCACCGTGCTGACCATCGCGCTGTGCTTCGTCCTGGTGAACCTGGTCGTCGACATCCTCTACCTCTTCGCCAACCCCCGACTGCGCGGAGGCCACTGATGCGCCGGTCCCTCACCACGCGGCTGTCCCGCCCCGGCATGGCCTTCGCCCGGCTCGGACTCGCGGCCCGGTTCGCGCTCGGCTTCGTCGCGCTCATCGTCGTGGTCGGCGTGCTCGCCCCGCTGCTGCTGCGCCACGACCCCACCCAGACCGGGCTCGGACCGGCGCTGACCGGCCCGAACGGCGACTTCTGGTTCGGCCTGGACAAGCTCGGCCGCGACGTCTTCTCCCGGCTGGTCGCCGGCACCCGGCGCTCCCTGATCGTCGGGTTCGGCGCGGCCGGCATCGCGCTGGTGCTCGGCGCGATCCTCGGCGCCGTCGCCGGCAGCAGCCGCACAGTCGTCGACGAGATCATCATGCGCTGCCTCGACGTGGTCATGGCCTTCCCCACGATCGTGCTCTCCGCGCTGCTGATCATCTCGTTCGGCAAGAACAGCCTGCTGGTCCTCGTGATCGCGATCGGCTTCGTGTTCACGCCGTCGGTCGCGCGCATCGTCCGCGCCAACGTGCTGTCCCAGTACGGCGAGGACTACGTGGCCGCCGAGCGCATCATCGGTGCCCGGCGACCGCACATCCTCTGGCGGCACGTCCTGCGCAACTGCGCCGCCCCGATCCTCGTCTTCGTCACCGTCATGGTGGCCGACGCGATCGTCTTCGAAGCGTCGCTGTCCTTCATCGGCGGCGGTCTCGCCCCGCAGGAGGCGGCCTCCTCGTGGGGCTCGGTGATCGCGTTCGGCAAGGAGATGGTGCAGATCGGCGGCTGGTGGGCCACGTTCTTCCCCGGCCTGCTGATCCTGCTCACCGTGCTGGCGCTCAACGTGCTCTCCGAGGGCATGTCCGACGCGTGGGCCGCCCCGGCCGCGCGCCGTGCCACGTCCACCACCAGCGGTGACGCGCTGGAGCAGGCGAAGCCCGGCACCGGTGAGGTGGTCGAGCTGCCGGGTCTCGCCGAGGCGGCGCAGCGGCTGCGCGAACGCGCCCGTCCGCTGCCGCAGGGCAAGCCGGTCCTTCAGGTCAGCGACCTGTCCATCGGCTTCGAGGGCCGCCACCGCGGCGTGGACATCGTCGACGGGCTCTCCTTCGACGTCCGCCCCGGCGAGGTCGTCGGCCTGGTGGGGAAGTCCGGCTCGGGCAAGTCGCTGAGCGTCCTCGCGGTGATGGGCCTGCTGCCGCAGGGCGCCCGGGTACGCGGCGAGATCCGCTTCCAGGACACGAACCTGCTGAAGCTGAACGCCAAGGGCCGCCGCGCCCTGATGGGCCGCGAGATCGCCATGGTCTACCAGGACGCGCTGTCGGCGCTGAACCCGGCGCTGCGAGTCGGCACCCAGCTCGCCCAGATGATCCGCCGCGGCGGCACCCGCTCGGCCGAGGAACTGATGCGGCTGGTCGGACTGGACCCGCAGCGCACGCTCGCCGCGTACCCGCACGAGCTGTCCGGAGGGCAGCGGCAGCGCGTGGTGATCGCCATGGCGCTGTCCCGCGACCCGAAGCTGATCATCGCGGACGAGCCGACCACCGCGCTCGACGTCACCGTGCAGGCCCAGGTGATGAAGCTGCTGCTGGACCTGCGCGAGCGGCTCGGCTTCGCCCTCATCCTGGTCAGCCACGACCTCGCCCTGGTCAGCGACGTCTCCGACCGGGTCGTGGTGATGTACGGCGGGCAGATCGTGGAGACCGGCGTGACCGCCGACGTGATGGAGGCACCCGCCCACCACTACGCCCGCGGCCTGCTCGGTTCCGTCCTGTCCCTGGAGACCGGCGCGGAACGGCTCACCCAGATCCGCGGCGTGGTGCCGTCACCCGCCGACTTCCCGAAGGGCTGCCGGTTCTCCGACCGCTGTCCGATGGCGACCGAGATCTGCCGGGACACCGCACCCGCCCTGGAGGGCACGGACGGCCACGGGTACGCCTGCCACCACCCCGCCGTCACCGTCAGCGAGAAGGAGCCGGCCCGATGAGCGCCACCGCCGAGCACCGGCCGATCGCCGAGCTGAGCGACGTGCACGTGGTGCACGCCGCGCGCGGCGGCGGCATGTTCAGCCGGGAGAAGGTCTACGCGCTCACCGGCGCCGACCTGGTCATCCGGGCCGGCGAGACGGTCGGCATCGTGGGCGAGTCCGGCTGCGGCAAGTCGACGCTCGCAAAGGTGCTCGTCGGCCTGCAACGGCCGACCGCCGGCACGGTGTCGTTCGCCGGCAAGGACGTGTGGTCGATGAGCGCCGCCGAGCGGCGTGAGCACATCGGCGCAGGCGTCGGCATGATCTTCCAGGACCCGGCCACCTCGCTGAACCGCCGTATGCCGGTACGCGACATCCTGCGCGACCCGCTCGACGTGCACCGCCGGGGCACCCGGCAGCAGCGCGAGCAGCGGGTGGCCGAGCTGATGGCCCTGGTGGGCCTGCCCCGCTCGGTCGCCGACGTGCTGCCCAGCCAGCTCTCCGGCGGCCAGCGCCAGCGGGTGTCAATCGCCCGCGCGCTGGCCCTGGAACCGGGACTGGTCATCGCCGACGAGCCGACGAGCGCGCTCGACGTGTCGGTGCGGGCCCAGATCCTCAACCTGCTGCTGGACCTCAAGGACCGGCTCGGCCTGGCGATGGTGCTGGTGTCGCACGACATCCAGACCGTCAAGCGGGTCAGCGACCGGGTCGTCACCATGTACCTGGGCCGCATCGTCGAGCAGACGCCCGCCGACCTGCTGCCCGAGGGTGGCCGGCACCCGTACACCCGGGCGTTGTTCTCGGCCACGCCGGGCCTGCTCTCCCCGATCGAGCCCATTCCGCTCGTCGGCCCGGTCCCGTCGGCCACCCGGCCGCCGAGCGGCTGCCCGTTCCGGACCCGCTGCTGGGCCGCCACCGACGGCTGCGCCGTGGACATGCCGGCACCGCGCCCCGCCGAGGGCGAGGGCCACGAGTTCCGCTGCCACCACCCGGTGCCCGCCGGAACCGCCAACACCGAACTGGTCGCGCTCGCCACCTCGGCGACCGGCCGCACCACAACTGAGTCTGTCGAGGAGAACCTGTGACCACCCCAGCCCCGCGGTTCGCCGGAGTCGTGCCGCCGGCCGTGACCCCCCTGACCGATGAGGGCGAGGTCGACGTCCACTCGTTGGAACGGCTGGTCGAGTGGCTGCTCGACGCCGGCGTCGACGGCATCTTCGCCCTCGGCAGCTCCGGCGAGACGGTCTTCCTCACCGACCGGCAGCGGGACCTGGCCCTGGAGACCATCGTGAAGACCTCCGGCGGTGCCGTGCCGGTCATCGCCGGCTGCATCGAACCCACCACGCGCCGGGTCGTGGAGCGGGCCGAGGCGTCCACCCGGCTGGGCGCGGACGGCCTGGTCGTGACCGCGCCGTTCTACGCCATCGTCGGCCCGCACGAGATCGAGCGGCACTTCCGCGCGGTCGCCGCGGCGGTCGAGCTTCCCCTGCTGGCGTACGACATCCCGGTCTGCGTGCACAGCAAGCTCTCCGTCGACCTGCTGACCCGGCTCGCCGCCGACGGCGTGCTCGCAGGTGTCAAGGACTCCAGCGGTGACGACGTCGCGTTCCGCCAGCTGGCGCTCGCCGTCGCCGAGCACGCGCCGGAGCGCGACTTCAGCCTGCTCACCGGCCACGAGGTGGTGGTCGACGCGATGATGCTCGCGGGCGGCTCCGGCTCGGTGCCCGGACTGGGCAACGTGGACCCGGCCGGGTACGTGCGGCTGCACCGCGCCTGCATGGCCGGCGACTGGGCCGCCGCCCGCCGGGAGCAGGACCGTCTGACCCGGCTGTTCCGCATCGTCGACGCGGCCGACCCGGCCACCTCGGCGGGCGCCACCCGGGGCGTCGGCGCGTTCAAGACCGCGCTGTCCCTGCTCGGCGTCATCGCCGGCAACGCGGTGTCGCTGCCGCTGCGGCCGCTGGACGCCGCCGAGACGGGCCGCGTGCGTACCCAGCTGGAACTGGCCGGGCTGCTCTGACCATGCCCGAGGTGAGCACGACCGGTCTGGTCGCCGCGCTCGACATCGGCGGCACCAAGACCACCGCCGCCCTGGTCACCGCCTCCGGCGAGGTCGTCGGCCGGCGCACCGCGCCGACGCCTGGGCGCTCCGGCGCCGCCGCGGTGCTCGACACCGCCGCCGGCCTGGTGGAGAAGCTGCGGGCGGAAGCGCCGGGCGTCGTACGGGCGCTCGGCGTCGGCAGCGCCGGAGTCATCGACAGCGGCTCCGGCCTGGTGCTGTCCGCCACCGACGTGCTGACCGGGTGGACCGGCACGGATTTGCGCGGCGACCTGAGCCGGCGCCTGGGCGTGCCGGTCACCGTGATCAACGACGTGCACGCCCACGCGTTGGGCGAGGCGCGTCACGGCGCCGCCGCCGGGTACGACACAGTGCTCTACGTTGCCGTCGGCACCGGCGTCGGGGCGTCGTTCGTCCTCGGCGACACAGTGCTCGCCGGTGCGCACAGCGCCGCCGGGCACGCCGGGCACCAGCCGTCCCCGTACGCCGGAACGCTTGCCTGCACGTGCGGCGGGCGCGGGCACCTGGAGGCGATCGCCGCCGGTCCCGCACTCACCGCCGAGTACGTCCGGCGTACCGGCCGGCCGGTGGCCGACCTGCGGGCCGTCGCCGCGCTCGCCGCGGACGGCGACGAGGCGGCCCGGGAGGTCGTCCGGCTCGGCGGCTCGGCTGCCGGTTCCGCCGTCGGCGGCCTGGTCAACGTGCTCGACCCCGCCGCCGTGGTGATCGGCGGCGGCGTCACCGGCCTCGGTGAGCCGTGGTGGCGGGCGCTGCGCGACGCGGTGCGCGCCGAGACGCTGCCCGGCCTGGCCGGCGTGCCCGTGCTCGCCTCCACCCTCGGCCCCGACGCGCCGCTGCTCGGCGCCGCCTCGCTCGCCTGGAAGGTCTCATGAACGCGCTCGTCGACCAGCTCCGTGACCGCCTGGTCGTCTCCTGCCAGGCGTACCCGGGTGAGCCCATGCGCGACCCGGACACCATGCGCCGGGTCGCGCTCGCCACCGCCCGGGGCGGCGCCGCCGGCATCCGCGCCCAGGGACTGGCTGACATCGCCGCCATCCGCGCGGCGGTGGACCTGCCGCTGATCGGGCTCTGGAAGGACGGCGACGACGACGTCTTCATCACCCCGACGCTGGAGCACGCGCTCGCCGTCGCCGACGCCGGGGCGCACGTCGTCGCGCTCGACGGCACGTCCCGGCCCCGGCCCGACGGCCGCACCCTCGCCGACACGATCGCGGCCGTGCACGAGCGCACCGGCGCGCTGGTGATGGCCGACTGCTCCACGCTGGACGAGGGCATCGCGGCGGCCGCCGCCGGCGCCGACCTGGTCGGCACCACGCTCGCCGGCTACACCGCGTACACCACCAAGGGCGACGGACCGGACCTGGACCTGGTCGCCCGGCTCGCCGCCGCGGTGGACGTCCCGGTGGTCGCCGAGGGGCGCATCCACACGCCCGAGCAGGCCGCGCAGGCGCTGCGGGCGGGCGCGTGGACGGTCGTTGTCGGCACCGCCATCACCCACCCGAGCACCATCACCGGCTGGTTCGCCGCCGCCGTGCAGGAGGCCGCGTCGTGCCGCTGACCGACCTCGACCTGGCCGGCTGCCTCGCGTACCGGCCGGAGCTGGACGTGCCGGCGGACCTGGACGCGTTCTGGGCGCGCACGCTCGACGGCGGTGGCGACCCGGCGGCGGCGGTCTACGAGCCGGTCGACACCGGGCTGACCCAGATCCGGACGTACGCGGCCACGATCCCCGGTTTCGGCGGCGAGCCGGTACGCGGATGGCTGCACCTGCCCGCCGGGGCCGCCGGGCCGCTGCCCTGCGTGGTCGAGTACCTCGGCTACGGCCGGGGCCGCGGCCTGCCGCACGAGAAGCTGTTCTGGGCGGCGGCGGGCTTCGCGCACCTGATCATGGACAGCCGGGGCCAGGGCTGGAGCGCCGCCACCGGCGGCACGCCCGACCCGCACCCCTACCCGGCCGGCACCGTGCCCGGCTTCCTCACCCGGGGCGTCGCCGACCCGGCCGACCACTACTACCGGCGGCTGATCACCGACGCGGTGCGCTTCGCCGAGGCGGCCCGGCGGCACCCGGCCGTCGACCCCGCGCGGGTGGCGGTCACCGGCTTCAGCCAGGGCGGCGGCCTGGCCCTGGCCGCCGGCGCGCTGTGCCCGGACGTCGTCGGCGTCATGCCGGACGTGCCGTTCCTCTGCGACATCCGCCGGGGCGTGCGCGTCGCCGGGCCGGACAGCCCGTACGCCGAGGTCGTCGACTACCTCGCGCTGCACCGCGACCGCGCCGGCCAGGTGTTCCGCACGCTGTCCTACCTGGACGCCGCAGTGCTCGTGCCGCGCGCGACCGCGCCGGCGCTGTTCTCGATCGCGCTGCGCGACCAGGTCTGCCCGCCGTCCACCTGCTTCGCCGCCTACCACCGCTACGGCGGCGACAAGGACGTGCGGGTGTACGAGTTCAACGACCACGAGGGCGGCGAGGCCGAGCATCAGCGCGAACAACTCACCTGGCTGCGCGGGATCCTGGGCGCCTAACGGGCGCGTTCCACCACGTAGTCGGTCAGCTCCAGCAGGAACCGGCCGTCGTCGGTGTCGGCAGCGTCGCCGAGCGCCCGCTCACCCTCGCGCCGGGCGGCCAGCGCGAGATCCCGGGCGCTGCGCCGCGCCGACTCCACACAGTCGTACGCGAGCAGCCGCCCGTGCAGCCAGCGCACCTCGGCGTCGGTGCGCTCCGCACGGGTCCGGCTCAGCAGGCGCACGAGCCGTTCGCGTTCCTCCGGTGTGCACCGCCGCATGAAGTCGATCAGGATCAGCGTGCGCTTGCCCTCCCACAGGTCACCGGCGATCTCCTTGCCGTACCGGGCGTAGTCGCCGGTGAGGTTGAGCGCGTCGTCCTGGATCTGGAACGCCGCACCCAGGTACCAGCCGTAGCGGTCCAGCACGTCGACGGCGTTCTCCCGGCCGGTCGCCACGAGGATGCCGGTGCGGCACGGGTAGATGCACGTGTACCAGGACGTCTTCTTCAGGCACATCCGGTAGTAGTCGTCGGCGTCCAGGTCGCACACGTTGTCCCGGATCCAGCCGATCTCGATGGCCTGCCCCTCCAGCGAGTGGCGCATCATCAGCTCGGTCTCGGTGAACAGCCGCCAGGCGATCCCGGAGCCGAGCGCCGCCCGATTCGCCGCCAACCGTCGCAACGCCAGCAGGTTCGTCATGTTGCCGACGTTCAGGGCCACGCCCACGCCGTACTCGGCGTGCAGCGTCCGCCCGCCGCGCCGCTGCTCGCTGGAGTCCTGGATGTCGTCGTGGATGAGGAAGGCGTTGTGGAACAGCTCCACAGTCACGGCGGCGTTGAGGCCCACCGCGTCGCCGCCGCCGAACGCCCGGCACGTGGCCAGGCACAGCGCGGCGCGCAGCCCCTTGCCCCACCGCCGTGGGTACTCCGCGACCAGGTCGTAGAGGTATCGCGGGCCGCCGTCGGGCACGTCGTCGAGCAGCGCGCCGAGGGCGAGCCCGCGATAGCGCTCCAGCATCCGTTCCACGTGCCCGCCGGCCACCCCGGTGGTCGGCGCCATCGCGCGGCTACCGGTCCGTCGGCCGCTTCGGGGCCGGCGACGCCAGCCGGTCCGCGAGACCGTTTGCGACCTCGGGGGCCAGCCGCGCCAGATTGAGTACGGTGTCCAGCGCGTCGTGCGCGTCCGAGGTGTATCGCCGGATCACCTCGCCGCGCTGGTCGTCGGCCATCTTCAGTTGCCCGACCACGGTGTCGATCAGGGCGTGCCCGTCGGTGCGGACCCGGGCGACGAGCTCGTCGAACGCCTCCGGGTCCACGCGCCGGCTCTCGGTCAGCTTCTCCTCGAGCCTCCGAGCGCCGGCCAGCCCCGCCGCGAGTTCCTCCTCCAGCACCGTGGCCGCGTGGGTCACGGTCTCCGAGGTCTCCTCGGCCACCTTCTCGAAGCGCTCGTTCGTGCGCTCACGCTCCACGTTCTCCATGCGGCGGAGTCTTCACCGGCCCCCGGCGGCGGGCTAGAGATGTGTCGCGATGGTGACTGGCGGTAATGATGACGAGCTCGACTCGCCATCCGGCGGTGACTGGGTACGCGTACTCAGCGCAGTACCGTCCCGTCGCTCATGTGCGGGCGCGGCGGCGTCGACAGGATGCTTGTCATGGCCGAGACGCTGCACCGACACGCCGCTGCACGTACCGTCGACACGCCCCTGCCCGCCGAGGCCGCGCTGGCCCCCGCCGGCCGCGCGGTCGCCGCGCTGGCCCGGCTCGTCGCCCACCACCCGGCCGGCTGGCGCTGGCTGGCCCGGCGCCACCACCCGGTCCTCGACCGGCTCGCCGCCGCGAACGCGCGGTCGACCTGCGTGCGGGCCGCCCGGCGGGTGCCGGCTTACCAGGCGTTCCTGCGGGCCCGCCCGGGCGGCCTGCGCCGCCGGCTGCGGGACTTCCCGGAGACCGACAAGCACGGGTACGTCATGGCGTACGACGCCTCCGCCCGCTGCCGGGACGGGCGGATGCCGGAGCGGGGCGTGGTGGTCGACGAGTCGGCCGGCTCGTCCGGGCGGCCGTTCAACTGGCCGCGCGGCGAGCGGGAACTGCGGGCGGTGCACCGGGACATCGCCGGCTACACCGGACTGGCGTTCCCGATGCGCCGGCCGTTCGTGATCAACGCGTACTCGATGGGCGCCTGGGCGACCGGCACCACCACCGGCGCGGCGATGGCCCGGATCGCGACCGTGAAGAACACCGGCCCGGACCTCGGGAAGATCGTCGACACGCTGCGCGAGTTCGGTCCCGGCCACGACTACCTGGTGACCGCGTACCCGCCGTTCCTCAAGCACCTGCGGGACCGGCTCGACGCCGAGGACTTCCAGTGGTCGCGGTACCGGATCTTCGCCAGCTGCGGCGGGGAGGGGATGACCGAGGCACTGCGCGACTACCTGGAACAGCGGTTCGTGCGGGTGCGCTCGGCGTACGGGGCGTCGGACCTGACCATCGGCATCGGCGCGGAGACCCGGTTCACGGTGTGGCTGCGGCGGCGGCTGCGCACCGACGCGGGACTGCGCGCGGAACTGCTCGGCCGCGGCGAGCAGCGGCTGCCGATGGTGTTCCAGTACAACCCGTTCGCCACCTACCTGGAGACGAACGAGCGGCGGGAACTGCTCTGCACTGTGGCCAGCCCGCACGTGCTCCAGCCCCGGCTGCGCTACAACGTCGGCGACGAGGCGCTGCTGGTGCCGTACCGGCGGATCGTCGAGCTGGCCAACGCCGACCCGGTACGCCGCGCCGAGTTCCGTACCGCGGTGGCGGAGGAGCGGATGACGCTGCCGCTGCTGCTGTTGTTCGGCCGCAGCGACTCCACCGTGTCCTACCTGGGCGCGAACCTCTACCCGCAGGACGTCGAGTACGGCCTCTACACCGGCAACCCGTACGCCGCCGAGATCAACAGGTTCTGTCTGACGCTGCACGAGGACGCGGCGCTGGAGACCCGGCCGGTGATCCACGTCGAGCTGCGCCGTCCGCTGGACGCCGCGGCACGCGCGGCGCTCGCCGACGCCTGCCGCGACGGGGTACGCGCGCACCTGACCTCGGTGTCGCGGGACTTCGCGCAGTCCCTGGTGGAGGACCCGACCGCCGGCGACCTGCGGGTCGAGCTGTACGAAACCGGCGGCGGCCCGTTCGCCGACATGCAGAAGCTCAAGAACGTCTACCTGGTGAGGTGAGCGATGCGTACCCGTGACTTCTCCCGCGCCCCCGCGCAGGCCCGCGCCGGCGCCATGTTCATCGGCGGCACCCGGTACGCGAACCCGCTGGTGCTGCTGCGCCTGGCCCCCGACTGGATCCGGATGGTGCGCGACATGCGCCGGATGTCCGGCTACTGCTGGCACACCGTCTACTGGCAGTTCCCGCTGACGCTCGGCACGATCGCGTTCTTCACCGACCGGGACGCGCTGCTGCGCTTCGCCCGGACCCGGCACCACCGCAAGCTGATGATGTGGCTGACCGACGGCGACCGCAACGCCACCGCCGGATTCATCCGGCTCTACACCGCCTCCCCGGACGGCTACTCCAACGGCGCGTGGCGGGCCGAGGACGGCGCGATGGGCCACATCGAGCGGTTCACGCCGCTGGGCGCGGAGACGACCGGACCGGCGGTGCGCCGGTGACCGGCCACCGGTTCGAGCGCGTGACCGGCCGGCGCGGCCTGCGCGACTTCCTCGCCCTCACCGACCGGCTGTACGCCGACGAGCCCCGGTACGTGCCGACGCCCCGGCAGCAGATCCGCCGCTGGTGGCGCGACGGTGTGCCGATGTACGTGCTGCGCGACGCCACCGGCGCCGTGGCCGGGCGGACCACGCTGCACACCGACGCGGACTTCGACGCCGAGATGGGGCGCCGCTGCCAGCTGTTCGGGCTCACCGAGTTCACCGCGCCGGCTGCCCGGCCGCTGTTCGACGCGATCGGCGCGTACGCGACGCCCGGCCGGGACCTGCTGTTCGGGCCGGTGGCGCTGCTGCCCAACCAGGCCGGCGGCGTGATCACCTCCGGGTACGCCGACCGGGGTTTCGTGGACAGCGCGTGGAACCCGCCGTACTACCCGGACGCGTACGAGGAGAACGGGTTCACCGGGCGGTTCGTCTCCGACACGTGGATCTGCCCGGTCCCGCCGCCGGTCGAGCCGCCGCCCGCGCTGGGGGTCCAGCCCGACGGCGCGCGGCTGGAACTGCACCGGGGGAACACGCGGCGGCTCGACGAGCAGCTCGACCTGCTGCGCCGGATGCTCAACGACTCCTTCGCCCAGCTCGGCTACTACACGCCGATCTCCGCGGCGCAACTGCGGCGGCAGACCGACGGCCTGGCGTACCTGCTGGACGAGTCGCTCCTGCTCTACCTGACCCGCGACGGGCGGCCGGTGGCGTTCGTGCTCTGCGTGCCGGACATCAGCGGCTTCCTGGTCGCGGTCCGCGGCGACCTGAACCCGGTCAACCAGCTGCGGCTGCTGGCCAGCCGCCGCCGGTACCGGCGGGAGGCGGTGCTGATCGTCAAGGGCGTGGTGCCGGAGTTCCAGGGGCGCGGCTACCAGCGGCTGCTCTCCGCGCACCTGCACCACAACCTGCACGACGGCGGCTACGCGGCGCTGCGCAGCACGTACGTCGGGCGGGACAACCCGGCGTCGGCGGCCCAGTACCGGCGCCTCGGCGGGCGCCCGCTGCACGGCTACACGTTCTACGCCAGGGAGCGGTGAGCATGGACCTCGCCGCGTTCCACGCGCTGGAGCCGCTGTGCTGGCGGGCGCCGAGCGCACACAACACCCAGCCGTGGCGGCTGCGCTACGAGCGCTGGGCGATCACCGTCGGCTGGGATCCGGCCGACGCGCTTCCCGCGGGCGACCCGACCGGGCGCGACCTGCGGCTGTCGCTGGGCGCGTTCGTGGAGACCTGCCTGATCGTCGCCGCCGACGCGGGGCTGCGGCTGGACTGGGCCGCCGACCACGACGAGTCCGACCGGCGGGTGGGGCGGCTGCGGCCGGGACGGCAGCCGTACCGGACGCCGTTCCGCACCGCCGACGTGTGGGACCGGCGTACCCACCGGGGCCGGTTCACCGGCGGCCCGGACGCCGACGTGGTCGCGGCCGTGGACGCGGTCGCCCGGCGGGCCGGTGGCGCGGTCCGTGCCGTGCCGGCGGCCGGGCGGCTGCGCGCGCTGCTGCGCACGGCCGACCGGCAGGTGTACGCCGACCCGGCGGTGGTCGCGGAGCTGCGCCGCTGGCTGCGCCTGGACCGGTCGGGCCCGCGCTACCGGGCGGACGGGCTCAGTGACAGGTGCCTCGGGCTGGGCCGGGCCGCTGCCACCGGACTGCGGGCGGCGCTCGCGGCGTACCCGGCGTTGCGCCCGCTGGGGCTGCCCCGGCTGCTCGCCGCCGCGGGCGGTGACCCGCTGGCGCAGGGCGGCGGGGTGCTGGCGCTCGTCGCGCCGCCCGGTCTGGACGCGGCCGGGCAGGTCGAGTTCGGACGCGTGCTCATGCGGATGTGGCTGACGCTGCACACGGCCGGGCTGGCCGCGCATCCGCTCAGTCAGCTCGTCGACGTGGCCGCCACCCGGTACGCGCTCGGCACGCTGCTGGACGTGGCGCCGGAGCGGATCGTGCACGTGGCCCGGGTGGGCCGGCCGGTCGCGCCGGCGCCCCGCTCGGCGCGCCGGGTCGAGCGCACGGGTGGGGGAGTGCTGATGCGGGACGCCGCGGTCCGGGTGGGGTAGGACCGCCGGGGGTCATCGCGACGGCGGCGCGGTGCTGGCCCGTACCACGAGAGTGGTGCCGAGTTCGTACCGCTCCTGGGCCGGGGCGCGGCCGTCGGCCAGGGTCAGGGCGAGCCGGGCGGCCGTGGCGCCGATCTCGGCGAACGGCTGCCGCACCGTGGTCAGCGGTGGCGCGAGCCAGGCCGCCTGCTCGACGTCGTCGAAGCCCACCACGCTGAGATCCTCCGGTATCCGCAGACCGGCGTCCCGGGCCGCCGCGTAGACGCCCATCGCCTGCAGGTCGTCGCCGCAGACGACAGCGGTCGGCGGGTCGGGCCGGGCGAGCAGCTGAGCGCCGAGGTCGCGGCCGTCCTCGAAGGTGAACACGCCCCGCTGTTCGAGGCTCTGGTCGAACGGGACACCGGCGTAGTCCAGCGCGGCGTGGAACCCGTCCAGCCGGGCGCGCGCGGACAGGTCCCGGACCGGTCCGGTGATCACGCCGATCCGGCGATGGCCGAGTTCGAGCAGGTGCCGGGTGGCGGCGAGCGCGCCGCTCCAGTTGTTGGACCCGACGGCGGGGGTGGGGAACAGGTCGCCGGTCGGGTCGATGGCGACCAGCGGTATGCTGTCGGCCTCGAACCGTTCGCCGTCCTCGGCGGTGACCAGGGCGAACGCCGTGATGACGGCGGTCGGCTGCCGCACCAGCAGTTGCTCCGCCCAGGGCAGCCCGGCCGACACGAGCCGGTGCACGTCGGTGAAGCCGACGGTGTGGTCGTGGGCGGCGGCGACCTCCTGGACGCCGCGCAGGATCTGCATGGCGATCGAGGACAGCATCCGGTGGAAGACCACCTCGACGCAGAGGGCCGCGCCGGTGGTCTGCCGTCGCCGGTAGCCGTGGTCGCGGAGCAGGGCTTCCACTCGCTGACGGGTCTGCTCGCCCACCCCGCGCCGGCCGTTGAGGACCTTGGAGACGGTGGGTGGGGACACTCCGGCGAGTTCGGCGATCGTCGCGAGGGGCAGGTCACCGCGCCGGGGCTTGCGCAGGTGCGGCCGCGGTCCTTCTTCGATCACGAGGGAAGTCTATGGCTGCGGCGCGAGGGCGAGTACGCGCCGCTCAGACCGCCCGCGAAAGGTTATCGATAACATTTCGCGCCCCGGAGGACTTCGCCGGGTCGGGTCGTGGATCTCCGGCTTTCCGCGGGAACTTTCGCGAAACCTGTTCGTCACATCTTGACGGCCGACGCCTCCATCCATGAGAGTCCATATAGGCAGATGCGGCGCACGGACGGGAGCCCGGCGCCGGTGGGGTGGCGGAGCGCGTACGGAAAGGATGCCTGGGCAGCATCCTGTTAGCGCTAACACCAGCCCTTCCTGCCGACATCAGACGCCGGTCCGGCCCGCGTCATCACGTCCCACCCATCCACGCGCACGAGCGTGGCGGCAGAGGGGTTCCGATCCGTGGCGATCAGTCGACGAGCACTCATCAAGGCCGTGGCCGCATCCGGCGCACTCACCGCGGCGTCGGTCACCGGCCTTCCCGGCGTGGCCTGGGCGGCGAACACCGCGTACGCGATGGCCTACTTCACCGAGACGCCGAACTTCCAGGGCGCGGACTACGGGCTGCACCTGGCGGTGAGCCGGGACGGTCTGAACTGGACGCCGTTGAACCAGAACAACCCGGTGGTCACCCCGACGCAGGGGCAGATGGGCCTGCGGGATCCGTTCGTGTTCCGCAAGCAGGACGGCAGGTTCGTCATCCTGGCCACCGATCTCAAGGGCACCAACTTCGGCCTGAACAGCCAGTACCTGCACGTGTGGGACTCGACCGACCTGACCGCTCTCACCGGCTACCGCCGGATCCGGATGCACACGCTGCCCAGCTCGCACACCTGGGCGCCCACGGCGTTCTGGGACGCCGGCCGCGGCCAGTACGGCATCGTCTACTCCTGCAACAGCGGCGGCGACGTGCTGATGGTCAACTACACAAGCGATTTCGTCACAGTCGGCCCGCAGCAGGTGTTCTTCAGCCCCGGCTTCGGTGTGCTCGACGGTGACGTCGTCGTCGACGGCGGCACCACGTACCTCTACTACAAGAACCTGTCCACCGGCCTGCTGCACGGCGCCCGCTCCTCGACCGGCGCGCCGAACAGCTTCACCACGTACACCAGTGGACTGCGGCAGGGCAACGCGATCGAGGCGCCACTGCTGGTCAAGAACAACGACGGCAGCGGCTGGCGGCTCTGGGGCGACTCGTTCAGCCCGGTCAACGCCGACTACTACATCTGGTCCACCTCGAACATCGGCGGCAACTCGTGGACCGCGCTCAACCAGCGCGACTACACGCCGCCGCTGAACGCCAAGCACGGCTCGATCGTCGGTATCAGCGACGCCGAGTACAACGCGATGATCTCCCGGTGGGGCACCCCGAACTGGGTCCGGCTCAAGTCGTCGAACCTGCCCGACCACGTGGTACGGCACAGCAACGGGGTCGGCCGCGTCGACGCGTACCCGTTCGATCCCTACCAGGACCAGATGTGGCGGATGGTGGCCGGCCTGGCCGACCCCGCCGCCGTGTCGTTCGAGTCGGTGAACCGGCCGGGCAGCTTCCTGCGGCACAGCAACTACGCCATCCGCCTCGACCCGAACGACGGGTCGGCCACGTTCCGGGCGGACGCCACCTTCCACCGCACCGCGGGACTCGCCGACGCCTCGTGGACGTCGTTCCGGTCGCACAACTTCCCGGACCGCTACCTGCGGCACGCCAACTACCTGCTGCGGATCGACCCACTCGGCTCGGCGTCGAGCGCGAGCGACCGCCAGGACGCCACCTTCCGCATCACGCCCTGACCGAGGAGGCCGTCATGACCAGAAGACTCCTGCGACGCGGCGTCGCGCTGTTCGCGAGCATGCTCTGCGCGGTCGCGCTGACGCCTGCTGTCGCCCACGCGGACAACCCCGTCGTCCAGACCATCTACACGGCCGACCCGGCGGCGCTGGTGCACAACGGCCGGGTCTACCTCTACACCGGCCACGACGAGGACGGCTCGACCTACTTCACCATGAAGGAGTGGCGGGTCTACTCGTCGGCCGACATGGTCAACTGGACCGACCACGGCTCGCCGATGAACCTGGCCACCTTCAGCTGGGCCAGCGCCGACGCGTGGGCCGGCCAGACCGTCTACCGCAACGGCCGCTTCTACTGGTACGTCCCGGTCAAGAACCGGGCCACCGGCCGGATGGCGATCGGCGTCGGTGTCTCCGACAGCCCGACCGGCCCGTTCCGGGACGCCATCGGCCGTCCGCTGGTGGAGAACGGTGAGATCGACCCGCACGCCTTCGTCGACGACACCGGGCAGGCGTACCTGTACTGGGGCAACCCGAACCTCTGGTACGTGCGGCTGAACGCCGACATGGTGTCGTTCTCCGGCGGCCCGACCCAGATCCCGCTGACCACAGCGGGCTTCGGCGCCCGCAGCGGGAACACCAGCCGTCCCACGCTGTACGAGGAAGGGCCCTGGGTCTACAAGCGCAACGGGACCTACTACAACGTCTTCGCGGCCGAGTGCTGCTCGGAGTTCATCGGCTACTCCACCGCACCCGGCCCGACCGGTCCGTGGACCTACCGCGGCACGATCATGCCCCGCCAGGGCGGCAGCTTCACCAACCACGCCTCGATCATCGACTTCAACGGCGGCTCGTACTTCTTCTACCACAACGGCGCGCTGCCGGGCGGCGGCGGCTTCACCCGGTCCGTGGCGGTGGAGAAGTTCAGCTACCGCTCCGACGGCACCATCCCGACGATCAACATGACCAGCGCCGGCGCACCGCAGGTCGGCACGCTCAACCCGTACGTGCGCCAGGAGGCGGAGACGATCGCCTGGTCCGCGGGCGTCGAGACGGAACCGTCGAGCGAGGGCGGGAGGAACGTCGGCTGGATCGAGAACGGCGACTACATCAAGGTCAAGGGCGTCGCGTTCGGCGCCGGCGCCGGCTCGTTCACCGCCCGG